>JAQVKX010000026.1 GCA_028694425.1 Candidatus Gastranaerophilales bacterium | reverse complement strand
GTGTGCTCTTCCGATCTCAGGTGTTATTACTTTTTCCAGTTTTTTATTAAACGCCTGTTTAAACAGTTTAAAATTTTTCTGAACAGCACTGACATTCCAATCGGCAGAAGATATTTGTTCTTTTTCGTTTACGATAATTAAATCTTTATTCATGGATGATGCTTCAACCAGTGCGTTTAAAAGCTCAGTTTTAAGTTCATTGAACGGTTTGTCGTCAATTGTGCTTATGCCTGCAACAATGGTATACTGTTCTCCGATTGCACGCTTAATCTTATCCCAAACGCAAAAAGCACCTTTTAATTGAGTGTCGCTCAGCAAAACATAAAACCGGTTTGCGTTTCCATGTACTGCAACATCGGATGTTCTTATTGAACTTTTTATTGCTTTGGCAAGAACCAGTGGATTTAGTTTTGTTTTACTTTCTTCACTTGCCGAGATGAGCATTAATATACCTTCTGATCTTATACGTTTTAGATTTTGGAACTCATTTTCAAAAATCTTTTCACAAAATTCGTTTGTATAAAATCCGGAGGTTTTATCTATAACATTGAGGCTTTCAAGCAGGCTTTTTTGTTTTTGCAAAATAGTTGTGCGGGAATTTTTCTTTAAACACCACAAAGTCCGCATTAAAATTTCTACGTCATCGTTATGCAGGCTGAAATAATCACTTATACCTTCATCATAGACATTCAGCATAAAATCTTGTTCATAGACATTTACCACAAGCAAAATAGGGGTATTTTTGGTTCTTTCATTTAACTTTATTGATTTTATAAGTTTAAGGCATTCTTCTTTTTCTTCCGAACAATAAACAATAATGGTCTCGGGTAGAATTTTTTCAATACTGTTTATTGCTTCGTTATAATTTGCGGCAAGAATATTGTCTATCTCTCTTAACAAAACCAGTTTGGGTTTTAGAAGTTCCACAACGTCGTTGTCGTTGGTTATTAAAATTATATTGCTTTCCGTTGACATAACACGCCTTTCTGCTTAGGTCGACAGTTCATTCAACAATATTTCCGCTTTTGCAAGAACATTCTCTTTTAATATTAAAGGTTGATCTATTTTAATATTAAGGTTTTTCATAATATCAGGATCAAGAGTTTCCGGGTCAAAATTATCTTGGACAAGTAAATCCACAAGATAAACCAGAGTACAAGCCGTAGGCATTGAAGATAAATTAGGATTATGGTGATATTTTGTTGTGTTATTTATCAAAAGCGGCAGTTGCCATCTTTTAGTCAAAAGGCTGCCCATTTGACAATGATCGGTTCCGAAGTATAAACGCTCTATCTCAACTATATTTGAACTTACTTGTGCGGTTTCTTTGACTTTTGTATAAAGAGCAGGGTCTTTTAAGTTTAAAACAACTTTACCCAAATCGTGTAAAAATCCTATGACAAAAGCTTCATCGGCATCCATAATTTTTAAAGATTTTGCTATATATTCACATCCGACGGCGGTCTTTATTGAATGCTTCCAAAGCTCTTTGTCGCCTTGGTTCATAAGCATCGGACGCATTGCAACCGTGATTATTATGTTTTTTGCTTTAGACATTCCGATAAGTGCAATAGCTCTTGCTATAGATGTAACCTGTTGTGAAAAACCGTAATAAGCCGAATTTACAAGAGTTAAAACTTTTGTACTTAACGATTGGTCATAGCTTATTACCTTTGCAAGTTCCTTTGCACTTGAATCCGGATCCTTCATAACATTTAAAGCATGCATAATTACGTTAGGCATCGCCGGAAGTTCTTTTATAGTATTTAAAATTTGACTCATATCATCCATAATTTATACCTGAAGATGTTTTTTAATTGACAAGAAACTGCCACCTGCACCAAATGAAATTCCGAGGAAAAACATGGCAATAACAACCATATTTCCTGCAAATATCGGGCCCGGAATCATGAAAAACCTGTGAACGTTATTAAGCATATTTTGAACAACATTCAAAGGAATTAAGGCAAATGCGGCACCTAAAAAACCGTATAATGCACCCTGCATTATTAAAGGAATTTTAATATACCAATTGCTTACACCCATTAATCTCATAATTTCAATTTCGTCCTTCCTCGATTGGATTACAAGTTGAATTGTATTATTTATTATCGTTATTGTCAAAATTGCTACAATTATTACGACCAAAACAGTCGATGTATTTACAACATTATTCAATATTTGAATTTTTTTGGCAAGTTCCTGAGCATAACTCATATCCGACACAACAGAAAGCACTTTTATATTATTAAAAACACTGTTAATATTTTGAGGTTTGTCTACCTTGACATGAAGCGTGTCAGGGAGTGGGTTTTCTATATCAGGAATGTCTATTTCCCGTTTTAAATCTTGCCATGAATTTTCTTTCGGAATTATTCTTACTTTTTGAACATGTTCAATTTTTTTAATCCTATTTGCAACAGTTTGAGCATCTGCATTTTGTTTAAGATAAACTGAAATTTCCAGTACATTTCCAAGTTCATGGGCAAATGAATTTACAGAAAGTGCCGTTCTGAATAACCCTCCAAAAATGGTCAATATTGCAGCTATTGTAGTTATTATAATAATATTAACAATTCCGGTACGTTTTATGTCATTAAGAGTTTCCATTGTTATTCTGTACACGATTCTTAATTCCGTGAGCCAGTCTTTCGGAATATGTTTTTTAACTTGTTTTTTTATTGTTTGTTTATTGCTGCTCATAAGTACCTGCTTGAATATCCCTTACTACCTCTCCGTTTTCAAGGGTTATAACTCTTTTTCTGAAATAGTCAACCATTGCAGAATCATGTGTGGAGACAATTACCGTAATCCCTCTTTGGTTAATCTGGTCTAAAATCTGCATAACTTCCATTGAGTTTTTAGGATCTAAATTACCTGTCGGCTCGTCTGCAATAAGAAGCGGAGGACCGTTAACGATTGCCCTTGCAATACTTACTCTTTGTTGTTCGCCGCCTGAAAGCTCGGTAGGTTTCGCTTTAATTTTGTCCGAAAGCCCTACAACCTTAAGTGCACCCAAAACTCTTGCGTTAATTTCTTTTGTGCTTATGCCCAAAGTTCTTATTACATAAGCAACATTGTCATAAACTGATTGGTTTTGAAGTAATTTGTAATCCTGAAATACAATTCCCATACATCTTCTAAGGTTCGGTACTTTATCACTCGGTAAATTTGCAATATTTATTCCGCCAATCATTACTGTTCCCGAAGACGGAGTTTCTTCCTTATATAGAAGTTTCATAAGGGTTGATTTTCCTGCACCGGAAGCACCGACAACAAAAACGAATTCCCCTGATAAAATATCCAAATTAACATTTCTCAGTGCATAATTATTTTTGTATTTTTTTGTTATTGAACGTAGTTGAATCATTTTATATCTCTAAATTTCCTCTCGATTTTTTGGGCTAACCTTTCTGCCGTAAGTCCGTAGAATTCCATCAATTCTCTTTGTTCACCGCTTTGTCCGAATTCATCATTAATTCCTATTCTGTAAACCAAAGCAGGTGAGTTTTCGCTTAATACTTCGCAAATTGCACTTCCCAATCCGCCTATTATTGAATGATTTTCGACGGTTACAACGAAGTTCGTTTTTTTAGCTTCACTTAATATTGTATCACTATCGAGCGGTTTGACAACAGGCATGTGAATTATTTGAGCCTCAATTCCTGATTTTTCCAGCAATTCGGCACATTCAATTACTTCCGCAAGGGTTTCACCATTGGTTACAATTGTAACATCTTTCCCTTCACGCAATATTTTAGCCTTATTTAATTCAAATTTGTAGTCTTCGCCAAAAATGTCAGGAACATTTGTTCTTGCAATCCGTATGTACATAGGTCCTTTGTGGACAGCTGCATATTTAATTACTTCTTCGCATTCCTTGCAATCAGCAGGAACTATTACAGTCATGTTCGGCAGATTTCTCATTAAAGCAACATCTTCAAGAGCTTGATGACTTGCACCGTCTTCTCCGACTGTTATTCCGCCGTGAGTTGCAACGATTTTAACGTTAAATTGCGGATAGCAAATAGAATTTCTTACCTGATCATAAGTTCTTCCCGTTGCAAACATTGCAAAAGTTGAGGCAAAAGGGATTTTTCTTTGACTTGCAAGCCCTGCAGCCGTTGCCATCATATCCTGTTCCGCTATCCCCATATCAAAAAATCTTTCCGGAAATTCTTTACCAAACATTATTGTCTGGGTTGAACATGCCAAATCCGCATCTAAAACCACGATGTCTTTATTTATTTTGCCCAACTCCACCAAGGTTTTCCCGTAAGCATTTCTTATTGATTTTGTTTTTGTCCTGTCGATTTTCATTGTTTTTTACCCTTTGCTTCTATCGTTTACCCTCCCCTTGCGGGAGGGTCGAAATCTTTGATTTCGAGGAGGGGTACTGGTTAATTGTAAATTTTTTACCCCTCACCCTGAATTTCTAACACTCGTACCTCGTGTTGAAATTCATCCCTCTCCCTCAAGGGGAGAGGGGAAAACTACGCTTAACTTCACATTTTCAATTTTCCATTTTCCATTTCACCTAAGATTATACCAAAAAATTCCGAATTTTGAAAATACGGATTTTATGCTATAATTATCCACAAAGCAAAAGGAGGGTTGTATGGCTAAAGAATGCAGTTTTGATGTTGTTTCCGAGTTTGATAAACAGGAGTTGGTTAATGCCGTTGATCAGGTTAAAAGAGATATTATTTCAAGGTTTGACTTAAAAAACTCTAATTCCGAAATTGAACTTGACGGGGATAAAACAATTACGATTACCACAAACGATGACATGAAACTTCGAAATATTTTAGATATTTTGCAGTCAAAGTTGGTAAAAAGGGATTTAAGCATAAAAATACTTGACCCTCAGCCCGTGGAAAACGCTTTGGGCGGAAATGTAAGACAGGTTTATAAACTGAGAAAAGGTTTATCGCAAGAGCTTGCAAAGAAAATCGTTGCTGATATTAAAGATTCCAAAATCAAAGTTCAGGCTTCAATTCAGGGTGAGCAGGTAAGAGTTTCCGGCAAAGACAAAGACGACCTGCAGGAAGTCATCAAACTTTTGAGAGAAAAAAGCGAAAAATACGATTATCCGCTTCAGTTTCAGAATTATAGATGAAAAGAAGTTGAACAGGAATAGTAGGTCGGGCATTCTTGCCCGACACTTTGTAAATTTGTAAGGTTAACAAGCAAAGGAGATGCGAGCGGGCGAGTCTCAATTAAAAAGAGAGACAGAGCAAAAAACAGCGAGTGCGATAATGTTAGTAAGCGGCATCAGATAAAATAAACAAAAGTTTAGAAAAACGAAGTAAGCGGTATCAGAAGGAATTCGTGTTGTGTTAAAAACAAAAATTTTTGTCGGATATTATAAGCCGAATTTCATTTTTAAGTCGGATGTTTTTCAGCCGATACTTACATCTGATGCTAATGAGGATTGGGATTGCGATGATTTAATAAAAGATAAGACGGGTATAAATATCGCCGATAAAAATAAATACTACGGTGAATTGTCAGGTCATTACTGGGTTTGGAAAAACTTCCTTCCGACAACCGATGTTGACTACATAGGATTTTGCCATTATCGGAGGTTTTTGGATTTTGGCATTACCCCGACCCCAAAAGTACCTTTTAAACCGATGTTTGAAAAAGAATTTAAAAAAACGTTCAAAAAATATACGGAAAAAAAGATTACGGAATGCATTGACGGATACGATATTATTTTGCCTTATAAAATGACTTTCAAAAGTATTTTGTATTCCCAATACTTAAAATGGCACCCGCAGGATGAAATGAATTTTGCGCTGAATATAATCAGGGACAATTATCCCGAATATATTGAGGCGGCTAAAACAGTTATGGGTTCTAAAAAAATGTACATTTGCCTGAATTTTATTATGAAAAAAGAGCTGTTTAACGAGTATATGGAATGGATGTTCGGTATTTTTACGGAGTTGGAAAACAGAACGGATGTAACGAAATATGTTGATTATGCCCAAGTCCGTACTCCTGCTTTTATTGCGGAAAGATTTTTTAATATTTGGCTTGAACATGTTGTGAAAACCCGCAATCTTAAGGTGCTGGAAACAACAAGCGTTTTTATTCTTGGCGAAGATTACGGCAAAGTAGACCCGCAGGCTTATATTGATAAGTACGATTATTACACCAGCCTCTTTGCAAATTCAGGTAAGTAAGTTATATTAAAAGTGCTGTTTCAACTTCATCAATAATATTTACAGACTGACCGGATTTTATTTTGTATTCTGCTTCGGTTAAGTTTTGTTTTATTCTAACCAAATCTTTTACCTGAGTGTTTTTCATTTTTTCTAAGGTAGTTTTAACAACGAATTCGTGTTGCCCGACCAGTTTGGATATTTCAAATGCCGACATTTCGCTTGATTTTAACTTCATTGTAATCCATTTTCTCAGCATGGTTTGAAGTGTTGAGAGAACTTCCAGAGGATGTTTTTTGTCCAAAAGTTTCTTAAATTCTAACAGGGCGCTGCATTTTTCTCCTTTAAGCAGGTAATCTGCAAAGGCAAACAAATCTTCATTTGAGATACAAATTTCTTTTACCATTTTTTTTGTAATTTTGTTTTCGGGATGGGCAAGCAGTTTAAGCTTTTCAACCTCTTTAGCCAGTTCCCTTAAATTGTTTCCTACTTGTTCAATCAGTGTTAAAACGGCGTCTTTTTCAAAAGTTATTTCATGTTTTTTGGCTTCTTTGTTAATCCAGTTTGCTATATCTTCTGTTTTATAAGTTTTAAAAGTCGGAAATTCATGGCTTTGGGCATATTTTGTAATTATTTTGTAAATTTTCTTTCTGGAATCAACTTTTTTCCCCTCGTTTCTGGGTAAAATTGCTGCAAAAACAATGCAAAGACTTTCCGCATTATCTTCAAGAGCCTGTGAAATCTGTTCAAGCTGATTATCTTCAAAAGATTTGGAAAAATATTCCTCACAGTTTATTACAATCATTTGGTTGCCGAACATCATCGGCTGTGTTCTCAGAAGCGAAATTAAATCGGGGAAAGAAGGATTATCTGCGGTTTTAAAGTTCATTGAAGCAAAATTTTTGTCAAGCAGCTTATCTTTCAGCTTCTTAATCTCAAGTTCTATATTATAATCTTCATCTCCATAGAAAAAATAGATACTCATGGTTTACATCATAAAATAAAAATGCTTAATAGTGAAATGTTTTTGTTGTATAATATTATTAGACTTTAAAATCAGATGGAGGTTATACTATGGGAACAATATATTTTGTAGACGTTACAAACAGAGACGGGGTACAGACTTCCAGACTTGGTTTGGCAAAATTGGAAAAAACCATGATTAATCTTATGTTGAATGATATGGGGATAACTCAGTCAGAATTCGGTTTTCCGACCACAAGGCATGAAATTAATTATTTAAACGGTAATTTGGAACTTGTTGAAAAAGGTGTCATTAAAAAAACAAAGCTTTCGGGTTGGATGAGAGCTGTGGCAAGTGATGTGGAACTTTCTTTTAATAATATTCCTGCCCTGAAAAACCTTAATTTGTCTCAATCAACTTCTTATCAGATGATAAACGGCAAATATCAGGGAAGAAAAACCCCCGATGACATTTTAAAAATGACTTGTGAAGCTGTGGAGTGCGCTGTTTCCAAGGGTGCACAAATTATCGGCGTGAATGCGGAAGATGCTTCAAGAAGTGATTTAGATTTTTTAATTAAATATGCAAAAGAGTCCAAAGCTCATGGTGCAATGCGTTTCAGATATTGCGATACTTTAGGTTATGACGACCCTCAATCGGCTTATGAGAGGATTTATACAATTGCAAAAGAAGCTCAAATGGATGTTGAAACACATTTTCATAACGATTTGGGCATGGCGGTTGCATGTTCTGTTATGGGTGCAAAAGCGGCAATTGATGCAGGTGTAAATGCCTATATTAATACTGCCGTAAACGGTATGGGCGAACGTGCAGGTAACGCTGACTTGGTTTCTTGCCTTTTGGCAATATTAAAATCCAGCGGGTTTAGTAAGAAATATAGAATTGACCCGCAAATTGACTTAAGTAAAGCATGGAGATTGTCTAAATATACGGCTTATGCTTTTGGGGTGCCGGTTCCTATGAATCAACCTGCCGTTGGTGATAATGCATTTGCACATGAATCCGGAATCCACGCCGACGGGGCTTTAAAAGACAGAAGAAATTATGAACTGTATGATTTTGAAGAGCTTGGACGGGGTGAACCTGAAATAATCGAGACCGGAAGAATGATTACGGTCGGCGAATACGGCGGTATTAAAGGTTTCAGAAACGTTTATGAAGGGCTTGAGCTTGAATTTAAAGATGAAGATGAGGCCAGAAATATATTGGAACTTACCCGTTATGCAAACGTTCATACCCAAAAACCTTTGACTGACAGCGAATTAAAATTTATTTACTATTATCCCGATATAGCGGCAAAAATTATGACGGTTTCACCTTACTATGAGCCGCATGGTGCAATCAAAAAACGTGTGGAAGCAAACAAGCCGGTTAATAAAATATTGTAAAAAGATAAAAGAAGACAAGAGGCGTAGATTCGTGGAGGCGTAGTTTTTAAACGAAACTGTTCACCTGTTCACCTTATAACCTAAAAATCAGACCAAGCCTTCCTTAAGTGCTTTTACGGCGGCTTGAGTTCTGTCGTCCACAACCATCTTTTGAATAATATTACAAACATGGGCTTTTGCCGTATGCTCACTTATTGTTAAAGTTTCGGCTATTTCATGATTTGATTTTCCGTCTACTACCAGTTTTAAAACTTCATATTCTCTTTCGGTTAAATTAGAATGCTGTGCTTTAAAATTCGCTCTGGAAAGCTGTCTTTGAGGGATAATTCCCGCATTTTTTTCACGGATTATCGGAGCTACTTTCGGGTCAAGCCAAATGGCTCCTTCTTTTACCGTTTTTATAACCATCATAAGTATTTCCGTGTTAATATCCTTCATAACATAAGCATTGGCACCGGCAGAGAGAGAATCCAAAACCTCCTGCTCCGAGATATGAGAAGTTAACATAATTATTTTTACATTGTTAAATTGCTCAAGAATTTTTTTGGTAGTTTCAATTCCGTTAATATCAGGTAAACCTATATCCATCAGAACAACATCCGGCTTATACATCCGGACTTTTTCCAAAGCTTCTTTACCGCTTTGTGCTTCTGAGACAATAACTATTTCAGGATAATCTTCAAATAAAGACTTTAACCCTACCCGCATTAGCTTATGGTCTTCTACAATTAAAACTTTTACTGTATCCGTTAGCATTTTATCCTCCCTTTATAAAAGAGAATAGTAAATGGTAAATAGTAAATAGATTTCGATTATTCCTATTTACTATTTCCTATTTACTATTTCCTTGTTCCTATAATAAATGCCTAAAAGTAGTATTTAATCGGATAGTTTAGATTTTGGGCGGATAATATTCTCAACATATTAGTATGAATAAATATTTTAGGTCTGAATTAAATTACAAGTTGAAATCCTAATTGATATTTAAGAAATATTAAGGCGATTTTTCACGATATCGGTGCATTTTAGACAATTTATCTATTTTTTAGAAATATATGACAAATTTTTCTTTTTACAGTTTTTAGAATAATGTAAGACTAGAAGAAAGGAAGAATGAAAATGAAAGTTAACTCAATTCAAAATAACAATGCCTATAAACAAAAAACTCCGTCATTTCAAGCAAAAAGAATAAATTTAATTACACCATTGGGAAAAAATGATATTTTTATCCCTCTTATTCATACAGTAGAAGAAGATTTGGCAAGAATTGGGGATCCCTTTACAGAGATTACTATTTATCATCCTTCGGACAGTTTTTTCGCTGTCAAAATAACAGATAAAATGGTTCCTCCTTCTTGTTCAGCAATCTCGGAGTCTATATGTGCCGTAACGGATGCGAATTGCACTGCAGGACATATTATTGAAGCTGTTCAAACATTATATAGCAAATTCACAATCGAACTTGCTCAAATTGGTGTCCATTTGCCAAGTAAGAATTAAAAAAGTTATTAAATTGTAAGTTGAATGCTTGTTAAAATTCTGCTTTTGTAAATTTTAATATAAAATTAAAGAATTATTTGGGTGCCGACTAAAAGCTTTGTTCCGTATGTTCCGTTTTCAAGAGAATAGAAAATACCGTTGAGCATTAATTTTAAAGCTTGTCCTTTAATGTAGTAATTTAAACCTGCCGTGTATTCTCTTCTTATATCATTTGCAGCATTTTTATTAGGATCAAACTGGTCATATCTTACCAATGCTTCTATTTTAGGTGTTACTCTGTAAGCAAGTGTTCCGTAAAAACCTTCTGATTGATTTTTGGAAAATCCGGTAGAACCGTTTGAACCGTCTGCAGCCGCATACTCAATAGTGGCTTTCAATCTCTTATATTCATGTATTAAGTGTACTCCGGCAACAGTGTATCTTTTGTCGTTACTGTTTGAGTTTCCTGCATCCATACTGCCGCCGACTGTAAGCTTACCCCATTTACCATCTGTAAACGCAAGCGGTTTTACACTAAATAAGCCTACGAACTCCGGACCGTCAAACCAGCTGTGAAAATATCTTCCCGAACTGAAGAAACCGGCACTGTAATCATAGAACTTATGATTACCTTGAACTTTAGCACCCAATGCTCTAGAGTTACCGTATCTGCTGGATAATTGAGAACGTCCTATAAATGGTATTGTATAAGGAGATTCACCGCCTTCAATACCTACCGCTGTACGTGCATAACCCAATAAAAATTGGTCATTTGGCGTAAAATAATGCATGATGTAATTATCAAACAGCATACTTTGTAAATAACTGTTTCCGTCAATAGGTAAACCTGTGTTGAACATTACTCTGAATACCGTTTTCTTGTTACGGAATCTACCGTTTATACCTACATCTTGGAAACGTGTTCTAAAAAGGCTGTTGGCATAATTTTCGCCATTCCATAGACATTGCATTGTTCCACTGTAATCAACCCAGGGTGTAATACTTTCGATAGGACCTTTATCAAAAGTCATTTTAAATCTGTCCCCGCTTAAAAATTTTGTACTTACGGGCTCAAGATCATCATGTAATGCTGCATGTAATTTGTACATAGCTTCTTCTTTGGATGTCATTTCTCTGCCTTCAGCCTTAGCGGGAGCATCAAATTCGGCATTAGGGTTAAAAAGAACAGCTCTTAAATCCAATTTTTTAGAAGATATATCTTGAGAGGATTCTTTAACAACAGGCTTAGCCTGTTTTAGAGTTTTATCTATATATCCTTGGCTCGAAGTTGAAGCATTAGTTTCAACTTGTTTTGTTTTTTTATTAATTTCCAAATTACGCAAATCTTGTTTTGGAAGCTCTTCTTTTTCTTTTCCAATATCATTTGCATCTTCGACTTCATCTTCAAAGATATCGGTTTCTTCTTGAATAATAGTTGTGTTTTCTTCTTTTTTTATCTCTTTTTCGGCAGAAGTATTCCGGTCGATTAAATTTTGTTCTTTTTTAATAAACGATAGTGGAGATTTTACTGCGAAGGCTACATTTGCATTGAAAGTTGTTAATAATAATGCTAAAAGCACAGGGGTAAATTTTATATTCATATACTTAATTCCCGATTCAGTGTAACACTTTTTTATTGTAGGGCATTTTTTAGATTATTAAATACTTTTGTTGTAGTATATTATTATAATTATATAGCTTATTTGAAGGAAAACTTGAATGACAATTCCGGAGACCCTTGATTTTACACAGGAAAATGTTAAAGCTCCCCTTGTAGATGCCGTTAAATATGCAATTGACAACCCTACGTATCAATTTCATATACCCGGCCATACCAAAGGGCTTGGAGTTTATTCTGATTTTAAAAATCTTATTGGAAAAAAAGCATTTTTAGTTGATACAACCGATGAATTTGATAATCTCGGAACACTTAACCCTGCAACCGGTCCGATAAAAAAAGCACAAGAGCTTGCTGCAAGTACATTCGGAGCAAAAAAAACTTTTTTTCTTTTAAACGGTTCAACCATAGGCAATTTGGCAATTGCAATGGGAATAACTAAAAAAGGACAAAAGATTATAACAAACAGAAATTGCCACCGTTCGGTATTAACAGGCATGATAATATCCGGTGCACAACCTTTATGGCTTGTACCAAGAAGGCTTGATGAATGGGGAATTTGGGGAAGCGTTCAGCCCGAAGATGTCGAGGAATTACTTGAACATAATAATGACGTGGCAATGGTTTGGCTTACAAATCCTACTTATGAAGGTGTAGTATCCGATGTAAAATCAATAAGTTTAATTTGCAAAAAATATAATGTTCCTTTGGTTGTTGATGAAGCTCATGGATGTTTATGGCGATTTAATAAACATTTACCGACGTCTTCGCTTGATTTGGGTGCAGATGCCGTTATTCACTCGCTTCATAAAACAGGCGGGAGTATGAGCCAAAGCTCTATGCTGCATATAAGCGAAAATTCTATTCTTGATACTGATAAAATAGAAAAGGCTTTAAAACTTTTACATACAACAAGTCCTTCCATAATGCTTCTGGCGAGTTTAGATGCGGCAAGAGCTTATCTTGAAAGCAATAAGGGCAAAAACCATGTAGAAAATACCGTTAAAAACGCAAAATACTTAAGAAAAAGAATTGATAATATTCCTAATATGCATCATCTTAAATCAGATTTCAGATATCAAACAGATGTAACCAAAATTTTTATTAAATCCGACGGGCTTTCGGGAAAAAGGTTAGAGTCTATTTTAGAGATTGATTTTAAAATAGAAGTGGAATCTGCATCTGATGTAGGTTTGCTGATTTTATCAAATATCGGAAACAAACGTTCTGATTTTGAGTATTTGGCAGATTGTCTTGAAAAAATTTCCAAAAAAGAATACTCGGATATTTGTTATCTTGAAAATAAAAAACATATGCCGATGTTAACTCCGATAATCAGAATGAACATTCAGGATGCGTTTTATTCGGAAAAAGAAACTGTTTTAAAGGAACATTCAATAGGGAGAATTGCAGGTGAAATTATTGCGGAATGCCCGCCGGGGATTTCTATTCTTATTCCGGGAGAATTGATAACCGAAGAACATATGGCTTATTTGGAAGATTATGATTGTGTTGAAGTGATTAAAGCTTAAAAATATGCAGGGTGCATTTATGCACCAATAAAAAAGCAAAAGGTTTTCTGCCTTTTGCTTTTTTATTGTTTCAAAATATTTTACTATTCAATAACAATAACACCTACAGGACAAGCGTCAGCTGCTTCTTTTACGCAATCAATATTATCTGCGACTGCTGCTTGATTTACAACAGCGACATCTTCTATCGTAAATACAGCGTCACAAATTGATTCACAAGCCCCACATGCGATACATCCGTCTTCAATCTTTACGTTCATTTTAATTTCTCCTTTTTGTTTAATTAATGCAAAAATTATTTACCTAAAAATTATAACAAAAACATGTTAAAAGTGAAATGTGAAATCTAAAATGTTTTTTGAGTTTACGGAAAAAGTTCCTTTTTCCTGTAAACTCTGATGTCCGGTTTCAAACCTTGCCGCCGGCTTCTTAAATTATTCGCCGTTGAACGGGCTACGGGCAAAAGCGTGGTTTTGCCCTTCAGCCTCCGCTCGCAATCCGCTTTTGTCAAAATTGGACTTTTTCCGCATGCTCTTTTGGCTAAAAATTTCTTTTTTAATAACATTATGTTTATTTCCTGTCCACAATAAGGCTTTGAACGGCGAGGTTTCTTGTTTTTCATTTTTCTTAAGATGATTATACCTATATTGTGTCCAAAAACGAGTTATACCTGAAAGCAAAAAACCCATAAACACAATACCAAACAAGTATGGTGTACCTTTTACTATTGCTTTTTCTTTTATAAGCCTGTTAAGTTCAACTTCCTTAGCAGTATTTTTAACTTTTGCGGCTTTTTCCGCCAAATTGTCCAGTGCTTTTGTTTCTGTAATTGTTGTTACACCGTTTGCATCTCTTTTAATTATTTCAGGAAATATATTTTTTTTTATAAGGTATTTATTGAAGAAATGGTCAAAAAGTGCACTTCCGAAAACAGTATATAAAACAACAATAGGTACTCTTGTCCAAACTTCATATTGATCTAACTTACCTCTATCGCCTGCTGCTTCGCTGTAACCAAAAAGCCCTGAAACGGTTGTTACTAAAAGTTGCCCTTCACTTAACCTGAATTTGCCGGTTTTTTCGTTTATACCAGCAAAATCAGGTGTTATATATCTTTTAAGAAAATGTTCCAATCCGGTTTGTTTTAATCCTATTTTTTTAAACCCGTTTGCAAGATGAACACCCGGTTGAAGGATTAAACTACTTGCTTTTTGAAGAATTTCTGATTTATGTCCGTATTTTGCAAAAATAATACTCCCGACAAATCCAGCCAATGAAACTATACTTGCTCCGGTAAGATTTTTTATTGCATTTATTTTAACTTTTTCTTGCTGTTTTTTATCTTCGTTTTGTTCTTTATTCAAATTTGCAATATTATTAAAATCGCTTTTTTTAAATAGCCCGAGTGTAAAAAGATTTTTGACAAAACTTAATGCATATTCTGCGGCAGGAATAATTGTGCAGGCAAGAATTATTGCAGCCTTAGTAGATAAAACTCTTTTATTTGTTCCGTTTTCTTTCAAAGTTTTATCGGATAAAATTTCTTTCGCCGACTTTCCTATATTTGAAGATATCTCCCTTCTCAATTTTTCCGGATGAAATTTTGAATAAGCGTTTTTGAAAAAATTACCTATTCCCGTAGGCAAAAAATAAAAAATACCGGACTCAACAAACTCAAGAAAACTCATTTCGCTAAAGTCAGCTAAACTCCTTGTGAAAACAGCTTTAGGCAACCAGTTAGTTGCCGTATCTTGTATAAACCTGTTATCTGCAACATTTTCCTGACGGGCTAAATATTTTTTAGCAATTTCCAGAGCAAAATCTCTTTTAGAAGTAAAATTAACCGTATTATTTATTTTATTTAACATTAATGTAATCCCTCATTTAAAATCTGTACAAAAAAACTGCTTTTTTATTAAAAAAGCAGTTCATGGAGTTTTTTTATTTTAAATAAGTATCACATTCGCAACAAAAAACCATGACTGCCTGAATAAGACATGTACATCATCATAGTATTCATCATTGTTGTGTTTTTATTTATCATAAGTTCCCTATACTTAACTGAATTTACGAAGAAAGTTCCTTTTTTCGTATGCTCAACTTGTTAATTATTATTTACTATACAAGAAAATTTGTCAAGAGGGGAAATAAAGGAAAAAGGTAAAGGGAAAAAGCCGGTCCTCCAAACCTCTAACCCTCTTTCTTCTTCTTTCTCTTTTATTTTTATTATACTAAAGCTGTTTCTCTCTTAACATTTCTGTTAGCAATTTCAATAAGATTTGTAACAACGGCAGCCATTGCAATTGTTGAATCCAGTTTGTTCACACAAGAACCTACTCCTATTGCACTTGCACCTGCCGCAAAAGCTAAACCTGCAGTTGTAGGTGTAATTCCGCTTGCTGTCATCACAGGGATATCAACATTTCTTGAAATTTCAATTGTATTTGCAATCGAAACCTGAGCCGTTTCAACTAATCCTCTTGCTCCTTCACTTTTGACATCAGCAATTGCCGCACCTTCTGTTTGAATTAAATCAGCACCAAGTTCTTCAAGTTTTCTTGCCAAATCAATCTGCTCTCCGACAGAAATATGTCCGGGAATTGTTACACAAAAAAATGTTTGAGATTTATTAATTAATGACATGGTTTTTCTTGCCAATTCTAAAACTTCTTCACTGCCAAGTCTAACGCCTTTTTTATATAATGCATCAAAATTACCGAGTTCAATCGCATCAGCACCTATTTCTACTGCTTGAGCAAGCTCTTCAGGCACAACTGATGAAATAAATAACGGAAGTTCTGTTATTTGTCTTACTGTTTTAAAAATTTCCGCATCGGCACAAATATCAATTGCACTTGCACCTGCCTGATTTGCTGCAGTTACGACTTTTTTAACGCTTTCAATATCAAAATTGTCTATCCCCGAAATAATTTTTACTGCTCTTTTTTCCATTAAATGTTCTTTAAAAAAATCAATTCTACCCATAATCTCTCCTTTTTTCGTTGAAAGGCTGAAAGGTTTTAAAAGTGAGCGGTGAGCAGTGAACAGTGAACAGTGAACAGTGAGCAGAAGATTCTATTTACTATTTACTATTTACTATTCCCTATTTCCTTTTTACTTTCCCCTATTTCCTTTTTACTTTTCTCTTTTTTAATTGTAACATTAAAATTTTAATCATGGCAATAATTAATCTTTTATTTACAGTCCGTCGCTGGCAGAAAAGATGAATATAAGTTAAAAATTAAATTGTAAGGAAAGCTTATGATTAAATTAATTAAAAAAATAATAATTTTATTTGCATTTATTTTTTCATTTGTACAAATCCCCGTCTATTCACAGGTTTACGACAGGGATGAACTTATCAATATAAGCGTTTATGAAAAAATAACTCCGGCAATTGTAACAATTGATGCACAACTTCCCGACGGTATATCAAGCGGCACAGGTTGTGTTATTGCTCCAAGCGGAATTATTTTAACCAGCTCTCACGTAATTGATAATTCTGCGGACATAGATGTAACAATCCATTCCGGTAAGGTTTATAAAGGAACCATTATATCAATCCTCGGGAAAAACAATGATTTGGCATTGATAAAAATAAAATCGGATGAAACACTTCCTATAATAAGGCTTGGCGATTCCGAAAGTCTTAAAGTCGGTCAAAAAGTTTTGGCAATCGGCAATCCTTTTGGATTCTCGTATACTTTAACTCAGGGAATAATTTCAAGAATAGATTATTCAAAAAATAAAATCCAAACTGATGCCGCAATTAACCCCGGTAACTCCGGAGGTCCTCTGCTTAATTCTCAAGGAGAAGTTATCGGAATAAGCCAATCGATTTATAATCCGGATAACAACAAATCAAATATTGGTATAGGTTTTGCTGTTCCGGTAAATGCAGCAAAAGAATTTATAGAACTTGCAAAAATTGCAAAAAAGTTTTAAAATGTACATGTTAAAATGAATTATTATTTTAACTGTTACTAAAACTAGGAGAAAGTCATGTACCAAGATGAAAAACTCATCTGCGAAGAATGCGGTTGTGAATTTGTATTTACCGTAGGTGAACAGGAATTCTATGCTGAAAAAGGTTTAAGCAATAAACCTAAAAGGTGCCCTGAATGTAGAAAAATCAGAAAACAACAAAGGAAAAAAAGAAAACTTTATGACACTATTTGTTCAAGCTGCGGTGCCCAAACACAAGTTCCTTTTAAACCTATTGAAGGAAAAGAAGTCTTTTGTAAAGATTGCTTTAAAAAGGAATAATAGCGTTTATATAAAAATAGAGCCAAAAAACAAGTTTTTTGGCTCTATTTTTATATAAATTTAATTATTAACAGAAAGAACTGAACGCTCCGCCGCTGCTTCCTCCGCAGTCACCACAAGAAAATCCTGCACATGCAACAGAACCGGCTGTTTCCACAGAGGCCATTGAACCTATTGTTTCAATAGATGACCCTAATGCTACTGA
>JAQVKX010000190.1 GCA_028694425.1 Candidatus Gastranaerophilales bacterium | reverse complement strand
TATGCAAAAGTCTAATTTTCCATCCTTTATGGTTTTTATTCCTGATAAATAACAATATTCTCCCTGTATTTTCATTATCCTATTATAATGTTTCATTTGCCCGACTTTTAAAGAGTTAAACAGATGCCAAGCTGTTATTTCTTTCTGTCTTTTAGGACAATAAACCTTAAAATTATTCCGTATTCTGATGTGATAACAAATGTTATTTTCATTCAAAAAAGCCAACCAATCTTTCCCAACAAACTCTCTGTCAGCCAATAAACAATCAATACAATCTTTCCCAAACCAATCAATAAAATCTTGTATCAAAGTGATTCTCTCCGAAGTATGTGAGTTCCCTCTTTTGCCTAACATTTTGAACATCAATGGAAAAGCTACATTTTTATAACTCACACCCAACATCAGAATATTGATGTTTTTGTTTCCTAATTTCCAATTAGTTCTGTCCAACACCAAAACAAGCGAATCTTTCTGTGGCAACAGACTGAAAATAAGTTGTGAAATCCATTTCATTGGCAATTCTACTTCAGCAATAAAGCGTTGAATACGCCTGTAATTGCTCGAAGCGGATACATTATTGTCGAATCCTGACGAAAGTTTAGCAAAATTGACACTCCGAACTTTGCACAGAGAGCTGATAAATAGACAGATAAGACGGATTCTGGCTAAATTGAGAAAGTCCGTAAAATGGGCTTGAAACACAGTTAATAATTGTGTATCTTCGTGGCTTGAGCTGATGTTCTTTTTTAAAGGCATTACCTGAAGAATAATCCTTTAATATACTGAATATCAGCTTTTTTCCAAATTTTTTAAGAACTTATTTTACTGATTTTTAATCAGTTATATTTTTTGTCGTGTACTAAACATATTCCATTAATATAATTATATAGGGATTATGATAAACTTTTTCTTTAGAAGTAGTGTTATCAGTCATTTTTTTGTAAGTTTCTTTTGTCCATATCCTTATTATAGACTTCTCATAACCATATTCTCCTCCTTTAGAAACAATAGAAGATTTGATATGATATTTATTTCCAAATGTGTCCTCTGTAACTTTTATCCAATCTTGAGAAAACACATTAAATGAAAATAGTAAAAATGCAAAAATCAATAGTTTTGTTTTCATAATCATTTTAATTTATATTAATAACCATTAAATATTCGTTTGCAAATGTAACAAAAAAACAGTTATATATGACTGGAAACATATATTCCTATTTTTTTAGCTTATTGAATGTAATTTTCTCATCTCAAAAAAAGGCTATGAGAAAAAGAGAAATACCTGAATATGTAAGGATTGTGGGAAGTAACATAAAGCGTATTATTCAAGAAAAAAACTTGAAAGTACGACACGTTGCTCACGATGCAGATTTAGACATCGAAGCCTTGAGAAGATATATGGCAGGAAAGCAAATAATGGGAATTGATAAGATTGTTCGTATAGCAAAAGCTCTAAAAATAGACGATTATAACGAACTTTTTAAAGATATTTAATTTGAGATTGCTTCGTTCCTCGCAATGACAGAAAACAAAAAATGCTTAAAAACGGTTAAGCCGTTTTGAGAAAGCTCAAAATTGATAAGGTGGTTGTTTTCTTTTGATTTTTGGATTAAAGATTGAGAATTCGGTGTTTGCAGAAATTGTTGTAAGTTGTCCTCACTTAACTCTAAATTGTAATCATTGAGATCAATAAAACCTTTTGTTTTTAGCTCTTTCTCTATTAAATCTGCATTGACAAAAAATCCCGTATTGTAGTTTTTGGAAAAAGATTCAAACAAAGTGCTTTTTCCCGAGCCGTTTGGACCTGCAAATACTCTTAATCTCGGCACACTCATTTTCTCTCTAAAACAATTCCTTTTTTTAGTTTAGACAAATCAATCTTATCGTTTTTTACTGTTTGTCTTACAATTCTTTTGCCTTTAGAATTTACCTCTACAATTGAGTTATCTTCAATAAATTTAAGCGTAAGACCTAAAGCAATAGACGAACGAACTGCTTTAGAAGAAGCGATTTCAGCCGATTCGATAAGTAACCTTTCCTCATTCCGAGAAATTGCTTTTTCGTTTTTCATATTTTAATCACTTTAAAATAAGTCTTATCAAAGATACTGTTTTTGAATGAAACAACAAAACCCTGTCAAGATTCTAACTCTGACAGGGTTTTTATAGTTTTTATTTCTTACAAATTATCCGTTCAAAGCTTCGCATTTTCGGGATTTGAAAAACTTGCGTTTTTCTTATCCGTTCAAAGCCTCTGCTCCTCCAACGATTTCCAAGATTTCGTTTGTAATAGCTGCCTGACGAGCTTTGTTATACGTTAATTTCAACTGGTTTCTCAAATCTGTTGCGTTATCGGTTGCTTTGTGCATTGCAGTCATTCTTGCTCCGTGTTCTGCAGCAAACGAATCTCTTACCGATTTGAATAGTTGTGTTTTCAGCATTCTCGGAATAAGCTCCAAAATGATTTCTTCTTTTGATGGCTCAAAGATATAATCAGCCGTAGCATTTGATTCCGATTGCTCTGAAACGATTGGCAAAAACTGCTCTGTCATCACTATCTGTGTAGCTGCATTTTTGAACTGATTGTAAACTACTTCAATTCTGTCGTATTTTCCGTCTGCAAATAATTGCATCAGATATTCGGCAATTTCGGCTGTGTTTTCGTAAGTCAGATTATCAAAAACAGCACTGTCATTTTGGATAACTGTTCCCGATTTGCGTAAAATATCGTTTCCTTTTTTACCAATGGTCAGAAAATCAACTTTTTTACCTGCATACTTATTCTGAACAAGCTGGTTTGTTTCTTTGACTACGTTCGAGTTGAAAGCACCACACAATCCTCTGTTTGAAGTAACAGCCACAATCAAAACATTGTTTACAGCTCTTTCTTCCGAATACTTTCCTGCTACATCTCCCTCAATCGAAGCACTCAAATCCTGTAATAATTGAGTCAGCTTTTCAGAATACGGACGCATAGCCGTAATCGCATCTTGTGCTTTTTTCAGCTTTGCAGCAGAAACCATCTTCATTGCAGAAGTAATCTGCATTGTCGATGATACCGAACTAATCCTGTTACGAATTTCTTTTAAGTTTGCCATTTACTTTGTAAAGTATTAAGATTTTAGTATTAAGTATTAAGACTTCTCAACTTTGTATTAAATTCGTTTCAAACACTTAATATTCAACACTTTTAATATAAGCACAAAGCAATAAATATTTTTGACATCGTCTTGATACTTAATACTTTGTACTTAATACTTTTTTAATATTTCGCAGCAATTTCTTTTGCAGCAGTTTCTAATACAGAAGTGATTTCGTCTGTAAACTTACCAGCTTTTAGTTGGTCAAGTGTACTTCTGTATTTAGCATTCATATATTCCAAATAATCTTTTTCGAATTCTTTTACCTTGTTTACAGGAACGTTTCTCAACAGGTTTTTAGAACCTGCATAGATAATCGCAATCTGGTCTTCAACCGTATAAGGGTCATTAACCGATTGCTTAAGGATTTCCACGTTGCGTTTTCCTTTTTCGATTACGTTCATTGTAGCTGCATCAAGGTCAGACCCGAATTTAGCAAAAGCCTCTAACTCACGGAATTGTGCTTGGTCAAGTTTAAGCGTTCCCGCTACTTTTTTCATTGACTTGATTTGAGCATTACCTCCCACACGCGATACCGAGATACCTACGTTAATTGCAGGACGAACTCCTGAGTTGAACAAATCCGACTCCAAGAAAATCTGTCCGTCTGTAATCGAAATTACGTTAGTCGGGATATAAGCAGAAACGTCACCAGCTTGAGTTTCGATAATTGGTAGAGCGGTAAGAGAACCACCACCTTTTACGATTGGTTTCAATGACTCTGGTAAGTCGTTCATATTTTTAGCAATATTGTCATCTGCAATAATTTTTGCTGCTCTTTCTAATAGACGAGAGTGAAGGTAGAAAACGTCTCCGGGATAAGCTTCACGTCCTGGTGGTCTTCTAAGCAGAAGCGAAACTTCACGATAAGCTACGGCTTGTTTTGATAAGTCATCATAAACAATAA
>JAQVKX010000025.1 GCA_028694425.1 Candidatus Gastranaerophilales bacterium | reverse complement strand
CATAAATCCCTTCAAGAAAAGCTGTTTGTTCTTGAGGTGTTTTACTTTTGTATTCCCTTTTAAACTGATCTGTTAAATATCCTTTGCCGGGTTGAAGTCTTCCGTCAACTGCTTCAATATGGCCTTCACTGATTATTCTATCCATGTATTTGTTAATACCCAATGTCATTGCAAGTCCACCGCTCGCTGCAATTAAAGCAGAAACAGGCTGACGCAGAGCGGAATATTTTTTATCTTCTTTACTTTTATTTGATAAAGGATTATGTGCTATTACATAATATGCCAATGTACCCGTAAATAGGGCATTTAACAAAGTTGTTTGTATTTCACCGTCATGTTCTCCCAAAAAATTGGCAATTTTTTTTAGAGGCCAATTAAGAAAATTTTTTCCGTTTAATGTAACGTCAATTTCTTGTTCGACAGCTTTTAAAACTTGCTTGCCTTTTTTAGATAAACTACCTGAAAAGTTTTGCCTTTGGGCAAAATTCGGCTGTTTATTTATGGGGTTATATTGGGATGTTAATTGAATTGGTTTAATTATACTCATAGATTCTCACTTGAAATTTTTACCCTTAAATCACCTTGAAACAATTGAATTGAATACAGCCTTGTCGCCGTCTTTGTTTGTGTGTGTCCAAGGTGCTACTGTGTGGTCAAGATATTCGTCTTGAGGGGTTTTGGGGTTGTCGGGGGTTACGGTATTATTTGTTTCAACACCTGTCGGTTTTTGATTTTTTTTATCCATAAACCTTTCTTTATACCATGATGCAAGAGGTGTTGAAATCATAGGAACGATTGTACGTTTTGTCAAAGCGGTTGTTGCTAATGCACCTGCCAAAATACAAAAACCGGCTTCGATTGCTTTGAATTTCTTGCTGTCTTTACCTACTCGTTTAATAAGTTCTGAAGTAATTTGTTGAATTTCTTTGTCTAATTGTGCAGAAGACAATTTCTTAATCTCTTCAAAATTTATACCTGCTTTTTCAAGGCGTCTTCTTATATCTTTTATTTGTTTGTTTACCTTTATCGGTTTATCGTGTTTATCATTTATAATAAGTGCATCTTTGACCATACCGTGTAAGTTATCTTCTGCTAAACGTGCTTGTGGAATTTCACTTAGAGGAGTTTCTTCTGAGGTATGTTTATCTTTTATAGTGCCTGAAAAATACTTTCCGAACCATTCAGGAATAAATTGCTTCTCAATTAATTTCCCGATTAACAATTGTCCGCCCACCATAAGTATACCGTTCATTAAATCTAATGAAGCAACGAATTTTCTCTTTTCTTCGGGAATTTCTTTGTTATGCAGACTTTGTGTAGTATAAAGAACACAACCTATAAGATCTTTACTTACAATTGATGTAATAAGCATTGCTGCAGCAAATTTTGCAGGTTCACTGAAGCCTGCTTCAAGTCTTTTGACAATAAAATTACTTTTTGCAGCTTTATTTAACTGTCTGCCAATGAATTTATTCACACCGTTTAAAGAAGGAACAGCCATTATTTATTTCCTCCTTTCTGTGCTTCAGGTTGTTGAGCTTTTTTATCATTTTTTAATAAATTAGGGAATAATTTCGCTACAATTCTAGGATATGCCCAGTTCAAAACAGTACAAGTAATTGAAACTATAACCAAATTAGAAAGTATACCGACATAGCCTTTAAAGTTCTTAAAGTAAGATTCTGTTTTATTGATTGTATCTCCCATTATATTTTTAGCGAAATCAGACATTTGCATGTCTGAAATCATTTTAGCTCTTTCTCTTGTTACTGTTTGTACTTCCGGTTTTTTTTCTGTAGAACTGCTTAATACAGATTTTGCTCTTTCAACTATATTATCAACAACTCTTCTAACAGAGCCCCTTATAGAAGTATCAGTACTTATTGTAGAACTTTCTATAGGTATTTCTACAGTTTCTGTTATTGTTTCTTTCCCTTCCAGTATCGTGCTACCTAACTTTTTTTGCAATTCTGTTAAAACTGCGTGTACACTTTTATCCATCATTTCCTGTAAAGTTTTTGTGCTTCCGCTTTCGGCATCAATATAACCTAATCTATGCAATAGATGGCTTAACAGCATTGTTTCTTTTTCAACAATTTCTCCGCCGACCTGACCTTGGGTAAGTCTTACCGTATGTGCACTAATTGCGTCTATTATGTGTGCCGGAGAGGCTGGCTCAACAAAAGTTGTTGGAACAATATTTTCCCGTAAAACTTTTTTTGGTTTTTCACCTCTTATTTCATCCAAAGTTCTGCTTAATATTGATTCACTAAACCTATTATCTTTACCGCAAATACCTAATCTTCTTAAAAATTCCATGGCTTTAACACTTTTAAGTTTAGAATTAACCGAATGAGGCTGAAGAGCTCCATGTCTGTCAAAATTAAACTTAAAGTGTTCTTTCATAAAATCTCTGAAAGTAAGTTCATGTAAATTTATTTTTTTAACAAGTTCGGTTAATTCAGTTTTGTTTGTTATATTAGGAATTTTTCTTGGTTCTAATCCGGAACCTTCTATAGATACAAGACCATTAACTATTTCTATTTCCTTGAAAGGTGTTGTTATCAATGCTGTAAAGAATTCTTGTATGGTTTTTTGTTCTTGTTCTATATAATTTTGACAACAAGCTTTTCTATATGCTCTTCCTTTCCACCAATGATTAAAATTATCTTTAGAAGCTTGTAATTTACTATCTAATTCGGCAGGTTCAAATTTTTCTAAGAATGTCTTTTGTTCAGCAGCATCTTTAGTACCTTTTAATATTGTAGTAAATTGATCCGTTAAATTTTTAGGCTTTACTCTCATATCAATTGAAGGGATAAAACCTTCACTGCCTAATTTGTCTAAATAATCATTAATCGGTTTAGTCATTCCGACACCGCCTGCAATTGCTATTATCGCAGAAATAGGCTGGCGAAGAGCAGCATACTTTTTGGTTCTCTTATCTTCTTCCACATCACCTGTCTTTTTGGAAAACGGATTAAAAGCTATTACCAGAGGTGCCAAAGTAGTAGTAAAAACAGCATTTATAAGCTGGCTTTGTATTTCCCCGTCATTATCGGCTAATCTTTTTAATAATTTGTTAAAACTTCCCATTATGGCATTTTCGAAAACATCTGCGGCTTTTTTTACCGTTTCTGTATCTATTGGTGCATTACCCGTAAAACTCTGCCTTGGGACAAAATTTGTTTGTCTCTGTCTTAAATTCGGTTGATAATTCGGCTGTATTGATTGTATTTTGCTCATAACCACTCACTAACGACAAATACTGCGATGGAAATTACTTCCATCGGTGATGCAACGACCACATATATTTTAAAACACTCAAGGAAAAAAATTGATAGTTAGTATATACTCTTTTTTAAAATTGTTACAATTCAAAAAAACAAAATACCCCAAATACAGTAAAGAAAATCGTTCCCCCGATATGCCCAAAACCCGCAAATGTTAAGTGTTTCAAGGACAATTAATCGGTGAATGGTGAATAGTAAACAGAAAAGAGGGCAAGATGCTTGGATGCGTAGAGGCGTAGAATATTATAATAAAATCAACCAAAATATCATTCATCATCAAGCGTAGGACGGAGAAGAATAATCGAATTTAAATTTAACTGTAAAAAATTATGGTATTCGGTTCTTCTGTTTGGGATAAGCCTGTGAGTAATTTCGCAATCTTTTATGGCAACAAATCTTTTTAAACCGTTTAAAATATCGGACAACACTCTGTTTTTCTTGCCGGTTCTGGGCATAAAAACATAACCTTTAATTTCATAATCCTGTGTTACGACCAAAACTCTTTCTGACCATACTCCGGTTATAAAATCTTCACTTGTATATTCTTGTCCTTCTTCTGCCATAATTGCCTTCTTTCTTACTGAATTTAATTTGCCGTATAGGATTGAAACAACGGCATATATAGTGATAAAGCCAGTACTAAAACAATACTTCCTATAACAAGCAACATAATCGGTTCAATCATTTTTGTCATTGTATCAATAATATTATCAAGCTTTTTATCGATAAAGACCGTTGCTTGTACAAGCATATCACCCAAACGACCGGATTGTTCTCCTGTTGCAATCATAAATAATATCATTTTGGGCATAACCTGAGTTGTCTTTAAAGCCATTGATAAATGTTGCCCTTGTTGAACTTTGCCTGTTGCTGTTGATATTTTATCCCGAAGCGTAAAATTAGTCAATGTAAGGTTTGACAAATACAAACAATCCACAATAGGCACACCTGCATCATATGCTACCTGCATTACCGCAATAAAGTTCGAAAAGTTTGAATATTGAATTAAATCACTCAATAACGGTACATTCAAAATATATTTATCTATTTTTTTCTTACTCGGCTCCCAGGTAAGCAAAAATTTTGTACCGAAAATCACCGTACCGAATATAATCGGAATTATAACCCAATATGCCTTAAGGAACTCCCCAATCGACATTAATGTAGCCGTAATCCAAGGAAGTTCCTTACCTTGATTTTCAAACATATCTTTAAAAGCAGGGAATACAAAAACTAACATAACGGTAACAATGACCATAGCCAGAATGACAACAAAGGCTGGATACATTAAAGTTTTAACAACTTTAGCTTTTATATCCTGCTCTTTCTTTAACAGTTCCAGTAATCTTTCAAGGGTTAATTCCAATTCACCGGAATCTTCCCCGGCTCTTACAAGACCTATATAAATTTGTCCGAAAATATTAGGATATTTGGCAATGGTATCTGCAAAAGTTAATCCGCCCATAATTTGCCTTCGAATTTCTTTTGCAAGAAGCCGAATTTTTAGTTTTGCAGCATCATTTTCTATAAAAACCAAAGATTCAATTACAGGAATTCCTGATTGAGCAAGAATTTGAAAAGTTGATGTAAAATCAATTCTGTCTTGTAAGCCTAAAACTTGGAGTTTTTTTGCTTCAACTTTATTATCGGTTTCAGCTTTAGCCTCTTCATATATTTTAGTAGGTAAAAATCCTAAACCTCTTATATTTTGACGTGCTTCTTTAAGGTTGTTTGCCTCAACCTTTCCTTTGACAACATCCTTATTATTTTTTAAAGCTACATAGTTATAAATTGTCAAAACAGTTACCTCTATTCATTTGCCATACCTAAGACTCTGACAAATTCGTCAGTGGTTGTATGTCCTTTTAAAATATGACCTAAACAAGATTGATTCAAAGTCTTCATTCCGCAAGCAACTGCCGCATCCTCTATTTCAATATCATGAGAACCGAGTGCAACAAGTTTCCGAATTTCTTTGTTTATGGGCATTATTTCATAAACGCCCAATCTTCCTTTATACCCGCTGAAGTTACAAGCATTGCATCCTTTTTTGCGATAAACCTTGGTTTTTGTAAATTTTTGAATTTCTTCTTCATCAACTAAAACATTTTTAGCTTCTTCATAAGAAGGATAATATTCCTCTTTGCATTCGTCACAAAGCCTTCTGACAAGTCTTTGTGCAACAACTCCGGAAAGAGTTGATGATACCAGATAATCTTTTGCCCCCATTTCAATTAAACGTGTAACGGTTGCAGCAGCCGAATTTGTGTGAACCGTACTCAAAACCAAATGCCCCGTAAGTGCCGCTGAAATTGCAACTTCTAACGTTTCATAGTCACGAATTTCACCAACCAGAATAATATCGGGGTCTTGTCTTAAAATCGCTCTTAAACATGATGCAAAAGTAATTCCTGCTTTTGCATTAACCTGAGATTGGTTAATACCTTCAAGCTTTATTTCTATCGGATCTTCAATTGTAGTTATATTAACATCTTCCGAGTTCAAGCTTTTCAAAACAGAATATAAAGTCGTTGTTTTACCTGAACCGGTAGGTCCTGAAGACAGAATAATACCATGCGGACAGGTTATCATTTTTTTGATTTTATCAATATCTTCTTGCGTTCCGCCTTCAAGTTGAATATTTCTGTCGGCGGCATTTAAACTTACCGCAGGAGCTAAAACCCTTATTACTATTTTCTCTTTTGACGTAACAGGAAGTGAATTTATCCTGAAGTCATATGAGTTATTTTTATATTTAATTGAAAAAGTTCCGTCTTGCGGACGCCTGTGCTCAGCAATATTCATTCTTGAAAGAACTTTAAAACGGGTTAAAACAGATTGCTCTACCTTTGGCGGAATATCTATAACATGTCTTAAAATACCGTCTATACGATATCTTACAGAATAATTTTCAAGTCTTGGTTCTATGTGAATATCACTGGCTTTGTTATCAATCGCATCAGTTATTATTTTATTAACAAATTTAGCAACAGATCCGGTTGAATCTTTTAATTCTCTTTCAGCTTGTTCCCAAAGAGTTTCTTCACCTTCTATCTCCAGAACTTCTTCTTCTATCTGTTGAATAATTTCTTTTGTTTCTTTTTGGGAACTACTGTAAACAGAATCTATAAAGGTTTGAAATTCATAGTGTGTAATAAGCATTGCTCTGGGACTTTGTCCGGTAAGATAAACTATTTCTTTCAAAACCTTAGAATCATTCGGTTTAACCATACCTACAACAAGGTTTCTTCCGTCAGTCGAAATAGGGATTACTTTATTTGCCTTAATAAAATCTTCCGGCAAAATATTTATAACTTTTTCCTGAATTTCTAACTGGCTGGAATTAACAATCTCATAACCTTGCTGTATTTGAAGAGTTTCTTTTAATTGATTAAGAGTTATAAATCCGAGTTTATATAAAGTAGATCCAAGAGGAGTTCCTTGACGTTTACTTTCAGATAAAGCCTGTATCAATTGGGTTTCAGTAATATATTCTTTATCAATTAAAAGTTCTCCAAGTCTCTTGGGAGGTTTATCAGGTTTTTCGGATTTATCCTTAACTTTGCTTTTTTCAATAATTATTGTTTTTTCTTCAGGATTATTGTAAAAAGTTTCATTAATATGCTTTAGCAAATCATCCATTTCTTCTTCCGAAAGCTGGATAAACCTTGTATCGGTAAAATCTTCCTTCATTAAAGATGAAACATCATCTTTATTAACATCAGGATTAATTGCAACATATATAAAATTATCCTTAACATTTATTGGAACAAATTTCATTTGTTCCAATAAGGCTTGACCATACTTTAGAATTAAGTCTTTATTAATGCTATCTTTTAATTTATTTAAAACGTCTTTCATTTTTTTTCGATTTTTTATAAGGTTGTATTTCGGTTCTCTACTAAATCCTCTGTATCTTTGATAATTTTAGGAGTAAGCATTATAACAAGTTCTTGTTTTTCTTTTGAATTAGATGTGTTTCTAAAGAGCATTCCGATTCCCGGCAAATCACCTAAGAATGGTAATTTAGAAATAGTTTTACTTTCGGTTTCTCTAATCATTCCACCGATAACAAGTGTTTCACCGTCTTTTATTCTTATATTTTTTAAGTCTAAATTCCTTCTTTGCAATAAAGTTGCCTGCAAGTCCGATACATCGGGATCATCTGAATTCGGAGTAGTAATCTGTTCTTTGATTGTTGAATAATCAGGTTTTATATTCAAAGTAACATAACCTTCAGGGCTTATAAACGGTACAAGTTCAACTTTTATACCTTCATCACTCCCTATTGAATAAGTCCTTTGTATTGTAGGGTTAACCGAATATGTACTTGTAACCACTTGTGAAGTTACAGTCTTTACATAATCAGAAGATAAGTCTATTGTTGATTTTTGACCGTTTGTAATCATAATCCTCGGATTTGCTAAAACTCTTGCTTTTCCGTTTTTAATCAAATAACTCATAGCATAAGTTATGGTTGGTGTTCCTGAATATTTTGATAAAGAATAAAGGATTTTTTGTGGTCCTTCTCCTTCTGAGTCATTTTCTAAATCATAAACATTTACACTGTCATTTTTAAAAAACATAGGAAAATTAGATGCATTTGAAAGTGTACCGCCGTTAAATCCGCCTGAAAAGAAACTGGAATAAACATTCCAAGTATTATTAAATTCTTTTGAACCTGTCTCACTTAATTCTATAATAGAAATTTCCAAATATGCTTGAGGTTGTTTTTTATCATTTTTAGCAATAAATTCTTTAACCAATTCCATTTCTTGTGGAGAACCTCCGACAATGCTTATAGTACCTCTTTGTGCAAAATAAGTAACCATAAGGCTGTTTGTAGTAAGGGAAGAGAGATTCCCGGCCGTTACGGAATTATTATATTGACAAGCAACTGAACCTGCACCTAATGATATATCCGAGACAGCACTACTTGAACTGCTTGACGTAGTAGTACTGCTTATTGAAGTACCTGCTGCCACACCTGATGCACCGTTGCTTTTATTTTTAAACAAAATATTGCATATTAATTCTGCCATTTCTTTTGGCGTTGTATGATTAACGGCAAAAGTTTGCTCTAAAGGCTTTACATCAAATTGAGCGACAACTTTTTTTGCTATTAAGTAATCATTTTTTGTACCGAATATCAAGATTTCATTGGAACCCGGATTCGTAACAGCTATTTCCGAATTAGAAAGCCCGGGCTTATTTATTGCAAAAATATTTTTATTTAAAAAAGAAGCAATCGCCGCAGAATCTACATACTTTACCGGAATTATCATAAGTTCCTGCTTGGCAAGATTAAGACTTTTAGCTGCTGTTTCTGAAGCAACGACTATTGTGTTATTTTCTATAAAATATGTCAGTCCGCTGACTTGCAGAACCATCTTAAATGCGTCATTCAAAGGTACATTGACCAAATCCATTGTAACTCCGCCTGAACCGCTTGCCGCACCTGCTGCCGGAGTTGAAGAGCCTCCCGGAACGGAGCTGTGGAATATAATGTTCAGTCCTGCTTTATCTGCAAACATTCTTAAGACTTGCTGTACATCAGAATTTCTTAAGCTTAAAGTGATTTTAGGATTTTTCTTTGAAATAGAGATATCACCTTCTAACTTTAAAGCATAAGGCTGGGCAGAATCTCTTAATACCGGTTTATCGATTGTTCCGCTAACGGTCGGAACAACAGTGGCACAAAATCCCATCGGGGTTATGTAAAACATCAAATATAACATTGTTATTATACTTGATAAAATTCTTGTCATACTTTTCTCTATCATTTTTATGCTCCCGGTTAATAACCTTTTTTTCTAACATTTATTGCAATATCATTTCCGCCGAATTTTTTGTTCAAATTCGGAATATTACTGTTGCTTAAATTTGTTTGGGCAAGTAATTGTCCTACACCTGCCTTATAAATATTATTTCCGAGTTGTACAACAACTTCGGATTTATCTATTCCTAAAACTCTATAATTGCTTATAATATCTCCTTTTTTGACTAAATAATCCGTTCCTTGTATGTTTATTATGGCCGAAGGGCTGTATTTATCGTACAAAATTCCTGAAATTGTAGTAGAAATGACTTTAGTAGCATCCGTATTTGTCGGCAATGTCTCGGGAGGTGCAGGCAAATATGAATATATTGAATTCTTTGGAACAACATAATTTTCTGTTTCAGGTAAGAACGGGTTTGAACGACCTGAATTTGCAACCGTAATCAAAACCATTTTTCCGGATCTTTTAGATGCAGCTTTTTTAATCATAATATCGGGATTTTCTTCTTCGGTATGATTCGGATTTGCATTAGGCTGCGGAGTATTTTGTTGCATTGCAACTGTTTGGGCATAAATATCATTGGCATCTTGGGCAGTATTTTGCTCTTGAACCGGTGAAGGCGGCTGTGTAGCGGAATTTTCGGGATTCTGTTCAGCAAGCAAATCTTCCGGCCTTGGTTGTTCTGTTACCGTTGCTTGGGTTGTTTTAGGCATTTGCTCCATAATATTTTTAACTATCAAATAAATTGAATTTGCTACAAAAATACACAAAACAATGACAGTAGCTATCGCTTGCTCTTTGCTCTTTGCAAAAACAAGTTTTTTACTGTCGCCCTTTTTTGTTCTGGAATCTTTTTTAGACTTAGCTGCCATTTTATCCTAACTATTCGTTAATTTTATTTATTCATTACAAACTGAGAAATAATGTATATTGTATTTATTACTAAAGTAACCGTTGCAATTATTGCAAATATTGCTTCTGTTTTATTTCTTGCAAAACGGCAACAGACTTCTGCTTTCTGCTCATTTTCGGTGTTAGCTCCTTGTTCGGGCTGTAAATCAAGTTCATTAGTCATAAAATCTCCTTTTTAACATTAATTTAGCTTATTTTAATTGTATAATTGACTTTTATATAAAGTATCCATTGTTTGGTCGATTTTTTTCAAGTGGGTGTTAAAGGTAAAAGGGAATTTTATAAATGGAAAATGGAAAATTTTCCTTCACTTCTCACCTTTCTTCTCAATCCTACCTTTTTCAACATTTTAACATTTTAACCGCCTTTTGGCAAAAGGTATTACTTTTGTTAACAAAATGTATCTTTTCTTTCATAAAAATTGTACAATATCTTTTATGAAAGATATTTCGATTGTTGCACCGGTTAAAAAACCGGAAGATATAGAACACTTTATTCCGCATACAAAATGCCGTGATTTCTATGTTTATTACCATAAATTTTTGAATAATAATTTCGAATACATAAATGATTTTATTGAGGCGGCTCATAAAAACAATTGTAAAATTTATGTAAACTTTAAACATAATATTTCGGAAGAAGACTTAGCCGAAATTAAAAAAATGATAAAATACCTAAAAACAACAAAAATTGACGGTATTTTTATTAACAATTTTGCTATTCTGGAAGCAATAAAAGTTTTTTCACTTCCGTTTAAAATTATCATAGATTCTTACTTTGACATCCATAATCTTTCGGGAATTGATTTTGTAAATACATTTCATAAAATAGACGAAGTTATTATAACCGAAGAAATTTATCTGAAAAATATAGCTAAAATCAAAAAATATACTAATCTTCCGCTTGCAATAGATTCTGACAACCTGCCATGGTGTGCGGAGGATATCAAAAAACTAAAAGCTATTGATTCTGTGGTTATAAAAGGTAAATTTAACTCTTCCGAAGAGATTCTTGAAGGAATTGAGCTTGTTGAAAAAATTCTTGAAAAACCAAAAATGTTTAAAAATCAAAAACTGCCCTTCAAACATTTGAGAAAAAGTACTTACCAGACAAATCATTTTTCCGGTGAAATGCTGAGTGCTCAAGGTAAAAACTTTAAATTCAGCCGAAATATTCAAAAATTTGACTGGGAAGTTAAAGGAAAAAAGCTGAAAAAGGATTTTAGCTATAAAAAACCGGGGGATTTTAAAATAAATTTAAGACTTTCAAGCTTAGAGCAGTTAAAGCAGGTTAAAAAATTTATTGCAAAAATAGGTTTTAACCCGATATATTCAATTGAATACGGAGAAATTATTTCAACCATCGACTTGGCTAAAAGCAGTTTTAATGAGGTTCTTGATGAAGTTAAGAAATTTTGTGCAACTCAAAAAATACAATTGCATCTTTCAACACCGAGAATTCTGATAGAACGTGATTTTGACAGGGTTTACGAGTATGTTAAAAATCTTTTGCTGCGAGAACCTGTACCGAATTCTTTAATTATAAATAACATCGGATATTTTTGGGCGATAATAAACGACCCTGATTTGAGCAAAATTCCTATTGAAATCGGTCAAGGAATAAACCTTTTAAACAGTATGTCAATTAAATGTTTAAATAACATTCATCCTATCGAAACAATTGATTTTACCGAGTTTAATAATGTGGAAGAAACCGTCAAAAAAGTAAAAGATACCATAGAAAATAAAAAATATACAATCGCAGGCAATATAAGGGTTCCAAGCTTAGGACTTTGTCCTTTGAATAATGATTCCGCTATTATATCCCGATTATCCTGTAAGGCACCTTGCCATAAAGGCGAATATGCCCTGAAAGATCCGTCATTAAACAAGATTTTCCCCTTTACGGTTGACGGTTTTTGCAGAATGCACATGTTTAAAGATAAAGTTCTTGAAAGATTTGATGAAATAGAGACATTATTAAAAATAGGTATAAATGAATTTGTATTTGATTTCAGTGCTCTTCCTGCAAAATTTATCCCGGTTTTGTTGACAAATTTTTTAGTAAAACAAAATGAAAAGTAACAACAGACCAGCTTCCTTTTTGTTCAATTCTTAGTATTTGCAGATTTTTCAAACACTGTTCAAGTGCTTGGTTTTTGACTTGTGAAAAAACAAGAAACAAAAACGGAGCATTTTTATAATTTTCCTTTGCCAAAATTTGCATTTGTATAGGTGAATACATTGAAACATCATTCAATACTACTATTGCAAGTTTTTGGTCGGGTTTTAATTTGTCTAAAATTTCTGTTTTAAATTTTTTATTAAAGTAATTTTTATCGGCTTTTTGAAACTCTTTTTCCGAATTTATACCCAAATACTGCCAAAAAGTATTTTTATCAATAGATGCAACATTGTAATTACCGAAATCAAAATATTTTTCAAACCTGCTTTTAGGGTAATAATTTAATAAGATAAAATCACCTTTTTTTAAATCAGCATTTTTGAGAAGATCCGCAACGATTTTATGTCCCTGATTGCGGCGGATTTTGGGTGCTCCGACGGGACTTATAAAAATATAAAACAGATTTAAAAAACAAAATAAAAAGATTAGAACATATCTCAAGCTTGTTTTGAATTGTAATAGTCCGAATGACATAAGCAAGATTAAGGTCGGATAAATTTCCATTGAATACTTCGTCACAAAAACCATTTTGCCTGAAATTGCCATTAAAATGAGAACAATAATGAACGCCAAACTAACCATAAATAGTGAGAAGTGAGAAGTGAGAGGTGAGAAGTTAGAAAAAGCTGAAAAGTTGAAAGGCTGAATGGATGAGTAGTTACCTTCCTCTCCCCTTGCGGGAGAGGGCAGAATTTCAGCACGAGGAACGAGTGCTTGAAATTCGGGTGAGGGGTATTCTGTATTGTCGGGCAAGTATGCCCGACCTACTGAGGAAACAATCCCTGCAATAGAAATTAAAGAGGGGATTATCCCAAAAACCAAAAACCCTAAGGTAAAATCTTGGAAAAAATTATCAGGTGCACTGACAATATTGGTTAAAACGGGAGAAAAGTAATCGGTGATTAAAAACCCGATTTTAGAGAAAGTAAAATGTCCCCACCATTGAGAGTGTTGGTGAGAAGTGAAAATTTTCACAAGCAGAGGTAAACCCAATAAACTTATTATAAATAAACTTGTCCATAATATAATTGTATATTTAGCAAACGGATAAGATGCTGAAACACCAGGTAGGGGCATAAAATCAGGTTTCGAGTTCCTCTCAACCGATTTTGCAGCCAGTTCAGCATGACGTTTTTTTTGTTTTCTTATAAGTTGGCTACTGATAAAAATTAAGTTGAAAAATACAAACACAAAACCGAGCGTGTGAGTGAAGATTATAAGCAAACTGAAAATAATATAAAAAATAATGTTTTTTATATCAGGAATTTTTATTAATTTTAAGGTGAATAGCAGAGCCAAGCTTGAGAATAAAAACAGTAATTCATAAAATCTTACTTCTTGTGAAAAATAAATTAAAAATGAGCTCAGAGCAGTAACTGAAGCACATAAAATACCGAGTTTTTCATCCTTAAATTCTTTTCCGACAAAATACATTGAAATAATTGACAAAACCCCGGGTATAACAGAGGTTAACCTCAGCATTAAATCGCTGTTTCCCAAAAAATGGATAAAGAATTTCAAGTATAAATAATAAAAAGGCATATGACATTGAGCAAAAACCGCATCAATAAAGTTTTTACCTAACGGAATTGAAGCAATTGACCAGCTTACATATTCGTCATTCCAAAGCCCGTCGGGCTTGTCAATACACGCTAACCTTAAAGCTGCCCCTATCACCGTGATAAATAAAATTGTCCAAAGAGTTTTACCTCTCACTTCTCACCTCTCACTTGTCACTTTTTTATTATATCCTAAAAATTAATCCGTAACTCCGATAAGAGGTATGCGAACGCAAACACCTTTTTCTCTGCCTTTTTCAATCAATTGAGGAATGTCATCTTCATATCCGTTTTCTCTTAAAATTCTTATAATTTCAGAGAAACCGAATCCTGTTCCTTCAATTATATCTCTTGTCTCTTCAGCTCTGTAACAGCTACCCTTAAGGATTTCATCTATTTCTTTATCGGGAATCAGAATAGTATCAGGATTTGTTATGTAAGCATAATAAGTTTTTCCTCCATTTGTTACTTCTTCAATAGCAATTTCAAAAGGTTTACTTTTACCATATTTTCTTGCGTTTAAAATAGGCTGAGATAGTAAATCATATAATTGGAAAGGATTTTTGACTTCTTTTCCTTTAAAAAAATCAATTAAACCAGGCATACTTGCTTTGGCAAATCCAAGCGGAACTTTTAATATTAATTGCAATAAATTTATAAACTCTCCTCCCGCAATAACACTTTCAGATTCATTCCAATATTTTTCCAGTTTTGCCCATTCTCTGGTTAATCTTTTTATTTCTTCAACTACCTTTCTAATCTCACTTTTATATATTTCCAGCTGAGCTGCTTTAGTTTTTGCCTCAGGATATTTTATAAGTATAAAATCTTTAAATAAATTAACATCACTAAGACAAACGGCTGTTTCATTGTAAGCTCCGACTAGTTCATGCTTAAAAGTTCGTAAAAAAGGATGCTCATTTTCCGGTCTTTTAGCAATGTAACGTTCAAAATTTTCAGGTAAGTATCTTTTAAAAAATTCTGTTGTAAGTTCAGCTACTCTATTAGCACCTTTTTTTAGTCCAAGATTTCTTTTAAATTTTACTTTTGTCTCTTTTTTTTTCTTACCAACTTCTTCAACTTCCTTCAAAAAATCATTACAGAGTCTAACAATCGTCGCAGAGGGGATTATACTGGATTTACTTCTACCAAAAGACGGTTCGGCTTTTTCTTGCCGTTCAAATACATCCCTCTGCAAAGAATTTGTCTTTTTAAAAGGTTGGATGCTGTATTTTTGGGTTAAAGAACGGGGGTTAATTGCTAAAACAGGCAAAATCATTATCTTTTTCTTTCCGTATTCTTAATAAAAACAGATAAAATACGTATATTAAAAACCCAAAAAATCAAAAATTTGCTACAAATGTAATATTTATTTACATTTTTCGGATTATGTTAAGTTTTATTAAATTAAATATATATTTTTAATAATCGTGTAAAATGTTATATATAATTAACTTTGCACTAGTAGAAATATTATTATTTTTAAAAAAGTTATATAATTTTTTAATAAACTAGCAAAAAATTTTTTTTTCATGTTTTATAACATGAAGAAGGCGATAATATAAAAAGTAAAAAAGCAGAGGAAAAAAAATGCGTGAAGTAAAGAACGAAAACTTCGGAAAAATTCCTAACGCTCATTTGAAAAGAGGAAAAACTAACGAAAAGTCAAGCCCTCCATTTTGTGCGAAGACCGAAACAGAGTGCATCAGTGATTTTTCAAACCCCAAAGAAGTCCTTGGACGCTCTCAGGTTAGCAAATCAGATAATCGGAAAGCGGACGTAGCGTTTGGAATGGCAAACCCTGAAGCAATTGCAAAAGCAGATAATTTTTTTGAAATTGCCTACGCAAATCTTCAAGCTGAAGGTGATCCCAATGCTTATGAAAAAGCGGCGGCAATGTCAACAATTTATGCAAAAGAATTAACTTAGAAAAGCTGTTTCCCAAAAAATAACAGCTTTTTTAATGTCAATACATTTTGACGATGGGATAACGCCCATCATATCAGCTTTTTAAATATTAATTACAAAGATTGTTCAATTCTGTACACAATAAAGACTCTTTGTATTCGTAGGATTTTTGAACTTCATCCAAAAAGTTTTTATAAGAATTTGTATGTAAAGCTTTTGAGATTTCACCGTTTGTCATGAACTCAATTTTATAATCCTTTGTACCTTTTTCATTTACTTTAATCATTTCCATTTCAGAAAAAACATTCAAAAGCTGAATGATGGTTTCTTTAGTCTGAGCAAGGAAGGCAGCACTTCTATGCAAGTTAAAATTTCCGTTCTTATTTCCGTAAGCAAATTTAAGCATGCCGGAAAAAGTTTTTAAAAACTCCTTTTCATCTATTTTTTTAACTTCATAGTTCATAAAGTGTAAGGATTTAGGCATGGTTTTTGTCAAGATTTCTTCAAAAACTTCCTGGTTAGGCGGATAATCAAAAAACATTACTACGTCGGCTTTTTGTGCATTGTGTCTATTGAAAACTTTCTCATGCAAAGCTTTATAAGGTTTTAATTTATCCAAAACCGATTTTTCTTCAGCAAATACGGCAATATTTAAATTCGAAGTCCTAACATAATCTTCTACGCTCGCAAAAATACCTGTTTTTTTTCTATGGTCGTAAACCTTTATTTGAGTTGATTTTTCGCTTTCATTAATTTCATTATTTTTTAAATTATCTGCATGAATATCCTGCAAAATAAGCTGAATTGTTGTAGAACCGTTAAACGTATTTAACTGAGGGCAAAACGCTATATCCAAAACATCACCGGAATTAAGAGAGATATCGCCTTTTGACCACCAAATACAGTCGTAGGTGTTGTGTTGAGAGTCTTCCACAACTAACTTAAGGTGGTTTTTGTTTGAACCCATAAGTTTTTTTTGCAGCAAAGTAAGGTTGTTTAAAGCGAAAATCGGATTAGGATTAGCAGCACCAAAAGGCTGTAAACGTTCAAGGTCAGAAATTAAGTTCCCGTTTACATCACTTGGTTCAATCTGCAAATCTACATGCAAAACGGGGGAGAGTTTTTTACCGTCTAAAATTTCATCAATTGTTTTATTTAAGGCTTTTTTGACCTCTTCAAAAGAAATTTTTTCGGTATTAAAAGCAAATCCGCCCGCTAATGCATGCCCGCCAAAACCATCGAATAATTCACAATTAACGGATAAAACATCATAGATATTAACTTCATTTATACCCCTTGAAGAACATCTTATTTGTTTGGTTTCCTCGCTGTAAGTCATTAAAAATGTCGGTTTGTAATACTTTTCAACCAATTTTGACGCAACAATCCCGATAATTCCTATATGCCATTGAGGATTAAAAAGAATTATCGCATTGTCTTGATTACCTTGTATTTTAAGCATTTCTTCGGCTTCAAGAAAAATACTTTCACACAAATCCTGTCTTATTTTGTTAAAATTATTCAAAGAGATTATTGCCATATCAATTTCTTGTTTATTGTCGGAAATCAATACTTTAAGGGCATCTTCCGTTGTATCAAGCCTTCCGGAGGCGTTAATCCTGGGTGCTACTCCGAATGCAATTTGTTCCGAGGTTATGCCTTGCTCTAAATTATATCCTGCACTTTCAAGAAGTTTTTTCAGCCCGAAATGTTTTCCGCTTGATATAAGCTGAAGCCCTTTTGTCACAAAATATCTGTTTTCGCCGATTAGAGGCACAATATCCGCAATGGTTCCCACTGTAACATAAGTTATAAGTTCATATACAAATTCTGTTTTTTTATAATGTTCCAAAACAGCCTGTGCAAGCTTAAATGCAACTCCTACACCCGCAAGCGAAGTCAGATTTAAAATTTCTTTTGCCGAAAGTTTTTCATCCAGAGCATTTTGTGCTTTCGGATTAATTACGGCAAGTGCTTTCGGGAGTTCTTCAGGTGCTTCGTGGTGGTCTGTTATTATTACATCAATCTTAAAACTATTTATAAAATTAACCTGTTCAATGTCGCTTACGCCGCAATCTACAGTAATAATGACTTTTGGCTTTTTGGTTGTCATGAGTTTAACCAATGTATTAGAATTAAGTCCATGACCGTCTTTTTCTCTGTCGGGGATAAAATAAT
>JAQVKX010000189.1 GCA_028694425.1 Candidatus Gastranaerophilales bacterium | reverse complement strand
CTTCCATTTTCTTCTCGAATTTTTCCTCGAAAGCATCAAATTTCTCAGGGCATTCATCTTCGAACTTTTCAGCCTGATCTTCTAAGCCATCCATGAATTTTTCAAAATCTTCAACATCTTTTTTTGCTTGTTCGTCGCCATCTACAGCTTTATCAATAGTAGCAAAATAAACGTCGAACATTTCTTCCGCAGCTGTAATGAACTCATCGCAATCTTTGAATTCCTTGCCGTCGTATTTTTTCTTAAGTTCTTCAAGATTTGTAGCTTTTTTATCACCACAAGAGAAAACTCCGAAAAGAATAAGTGCCGATGCAGCAAATAATAATACTTTCTTCATAATTGTAAAATTTAAGTTAAACTTATTTTCTTGTAAAATTAAGCAAAATATTAATCATAATCGCAAAATATTTCATGAAATAATTATTTTTTCTAAAATGTATTGTTTTTAACAATCACATTATTTAAATCTATTTCCGAAATATTACATAAACTTTATATATTTGCGCAAATTCTTCGAATGCGAGTAATTCTAACTATAGGGCGGAAGACAATTATTTCGGTTGCTGACTGGTTTTATAAACCTTTTAGCCGATTTGTGCCGCAAGTTACTTTCAGATATGGTTTTACTGGAGGGTTAAATACCGTGTTGGACATTTTTCTTTACTTTGTTTTTTACAATTTTATCTTTGACAAACAGAATTTAGATTTGTTTTTTATTACTCTAAGTCCTCATATTGCTGCTTTTGTTTTTGTTTTTCCAATTACCTTCAGTACAGGATTTTTATTAGCTAAGTACGTTACTTTTACTCAATCCACTTTGCGTGGACGAAAACAGTTGTTTCGTTATGGATTAACTGTGTTGGGATCAATTCTACTCAATTACCTTTTATTAAAACTCTTTGTCGAGGTATTCTATCTTTGGGCTACATTTTCGAAAATCCTTACCACTGTTATCGTTGTGATATACTCATATTTTGTCCAAAGGTATTTCTCATTTAATGTAAAAAGAAATGCCTAAAATTATACGCTAACCCAGTCGCATCAGCAATAACTTTAGGCATTTTAGTGCACTTCAAGTACGGTTCGACCTTGCTCACCGCATCGCTTTAGGCACTTCTTATTTCTTTACCCTATACCAGGTTTGAGTTCTATAGAATGGTCCCAAATATCCTCGTACATTCAAAGTGTTTTCATCCTTTAACCAAATACGGCAGTCGTAAAGTTCTCCGTTTGCAGGATCCAGAATTCCGCCTTTTAAGTACCAGTCCGATTTTCTTTTGGTTAAACCGTTAACGATTTGCATCCCGATAATCGGTTTATTTTTAAGTTCACCTGTACAATTTTTACAGAGTGGATTTTCTTCTGTTTTATCAAGGACTTCGATAACTTTTCCGTAAAGTTTTCCATTCTTAATGTAAAGTTCAACATACGATTTAGCTTTACCGGTTTCGTCATCAATGGTTTTCCATGTCCCTACTTCTTTTTGTGCTTTAAGACTTCCAGCAACTACAATAGCAATAGCTAATAATAAAAATTTTACTCTATTTTTCATGTTAGTTCTTTTTTGTTTCGACGCAATTATACAAAAAATAATCCAAAAACATGATGCAAGTCTTTGATATAAAAATGATTTTTAATAATTTTGACAGAATTGATTTTGAACCATGAGAATTAAAACAGTTTTTCCACATATTAATAGTTTGGTTTACATTCAGTTTGACGATAATAAGGTTTTTTCGGTAGATTTTGATATATTGAAAATTCCTGGATCAGCAAGAAAATATGTTGTAACACGAGATTATTCGTTCTATCACGATAGGCTTAACTTGCATTATTATAAAATGAGTTTTGATATTGATGAATTAAAATTTATAATGCAACCTGTCGATATCAAGCTCGCAATAGATTTTAATATTAATTTCGGCAATTGTGTTATTAAGAGAAACGATTACTTTGTACAAATTGAGCTAAAATTCTTTCCTTTTCGAAATTCATTAAATATTGGAGTTTGCGAAAGCTATGGACATGGCAGTACAGAATGTGGCGGTTGTCAGTATTTTAGTGTTTCAGATTTTGCTTTAAATGATGAATTGAAGGATATTGCAATCAAATCCCGAGCACAATGGTTTTTAGATATCGCAACTAGTTCAACCGACAATAATCTAATAAATAGAAGAATTATGGAGCGGTTTCTAACAAAATCAGGATGTAGAAATTTTAATTAAAAACATAAAAATGAAAATCTCAGACCGAATCTCAATTTACAGAGGCGATATTACCAAACTTGAGGTTGATGCCATTGTTAATGCTGCCAACGGAAGTCTGTTGGGAGGTGGTGGTGTTGATGGAGCAATACATCGTGCAGCTGGTTCAGGCTTAATCTCCGAATGTAGAACACTTAATGGTTGTGAAACTGGAGGTGCTAAAATAACATCTGGATATAATCTCCCTGCGAAATTTGTTATTCACACTGTTGGCCCAGTTTGGCAGGGGGGGCGGTACGGCGAACCTGATTTATTAAGATCCTGTTATCGAAATTCATTAATGATTGCTGCCGAAAAGTCATTTGAAACTATCGCTTTTCCTGCTATTTCGACAGGTGTTTATGGCTATCCAATGCTATATGCAACACCAATTGCAATTTCGGAGGCTATCAATTTTCTAGCTGATAACCTTTTTCCACAAAAGATATTTTTTTGTGTTTATGATAAAATTGCAGAAGATATTTATCAGGAAATTTTGACCGGAAAGTTGAATAATATTTAAAGCGAATGTTTCGTTTTAAAATAAAAAACATGAAAAAGATATTTCTTATACTGCTGACTTTATTTCCATTAATAATCTCGGCACAAATGACAGAGAGAGAACAACAGGTTTTAGATGAAATAAATCTGGTGCGAACAAACCCAAAAGCATATATCGTTTATATTGATGAATACCTAAAAGTTATGGATTCGGATGCTGCCGAAAGAGCAAGTGCGAACGAGTTAAAACGTGAACTCAAAAAAATGAAACCCGTAAATGCTTTAGTCTTTTCCGAAGATTTGTACAAATCCTGCAAAGCCCATGGAGACTATGTGATCAAAACAAAGAAATTCGTTCATTCAAAAGGTAATTACGGCGAAAATATTCAGTACGGTCAAAGTGAGATTAGATATGCAGTTATTGATTTGCTTATTGATCATGGCATTCCAACACGAGGACATCGTGAGAATATACTTAATCCAAAATATAAATATTTTGCCGTTTACGAAATTCCGCAAAAGGTAGGGAAGATGCAGTATTTCTTTATCCAACAGTTTGATTATTGAAAGTATTTAAGAAGGAAAGTTTAAAAGGATTTTGCAGGATTTTAGACTTTGCATTGCCGACTTGCAATATTTTTTTACTTGAAATTTTTGGAGGCAAAGCAAACGTCGAAAAAGTTAATAAACATTAATTTTGAATTTGAATTTCTTTTCAACGTTTCCATAACCGCTAAGGCGGATGATGGAAAGTTAAAAAGCATTGAGCAGGATTCCAGACTTTACATTGCCGATAGGCATAAATTTATTACTTTGAAATTGTTTTAGAAGCAATGTAAACGTCGGTGAAAATTATGAAAATGTAATTTCTGTTTTTGGTTGCCTTTTCAACCTTTCCATAACCACTAAGGTAGATTATGGAAAGTTTAAAAGGATTTTGCAGGATTTTAGACTTTGCTTTGCCGACTTGCATTATTTTTGTCTCTTGAAAATTTTTTTGAGGCAAAGCAAACGTCGAAGAAGTTAATAAACATTAATTTTGAATTTGAATTTCTTTTCAACGTTTCCATAACCGCTAAGGCGGATGATGGAAAGTTAAAAAGCATTGAGCAGGATTCCAGACTTTGCATTGCCGACTTGCATTATTTTATTTTGTTGAAATTGTTTTGGAGGCAATGTAAACGTCGAAGAAATTAATAAACTAATTTTGATTTTGAATTTATTTTCAACGTTTCCATAACAGCTAAGGCAGATGAAGGAAAGTTTAAAAGGATTTTGCAGGATTTTAGACTTTGCATTGCCGACTTGCATTATTTCTGTAGTTTG
>JAQVKX010000024.1 GCA_028694425.1 Candidatus Gastranaerophilales bacterium | reverse complement strand
ACTATCCAAAACTGAAAAACTAATAGGCGGATTATCTTCATTTTCACCAAATAATGCTGTAACCTTAACCACCCAATTTGACGGTTCTACATCTGCCAGTTGTTGATTAAGATTTGCAATTGCATTTGAAACCTTAACCGGCAGGTTTCCGTCAGGCTCAAGTCTTATCCCGAAAGAGACACCTTTTTTTAAAGGCGGCTTTTGAGGCAGCCTGTTATTTATAGGACTTACACTTAAAGTCAATTATTCCCCCTTGTATTTCTACATTAAAAACATTATAAACCCTTAATCGCAAAATTTGTCCCCCTTTATATAAAATTCTTTACAAAAATATAATATTTAACAGGCTTATGCTAAAATCAATGTGGGAGATAAAAATTTTGAACGACAAAGCAAAAAGATTTAAAACTTTTGATAAACGTTTAGGGTGTTGGCACGGTTTATTTGCAATTTTTGCTGTTGTTTTGATTATTTATTTATTTTTAATCCAAATTATGGACATAAAAAACTATAGATTAAGGGCGAAAAGACAAAGAAGCTCAAGAAACTTCATTATGCGAGGAGATATTTTTGACAGAAACGGGATTAAACTTGCTTCCGATAAAATTTATTATGATGTTTACGCTCATCCCACAGATTACGATCATTCACCGGAAGAACTGGCAAAAATTTTAGCACCTTACCTCAAAATTTCAAAAGCAAACTTGGTCGAAAAACTTTCCGGTCAGGATGCCGTAATTACATTGAAAAAAGACCTTGACAGAGAAACAGCACAAAAAATTAAAAACCTCGGGCTTAGAGAAATAAGTTTGGGCAAGAAAAATACAAGGATTTATCCTCAAGGCTCAATGGCTTCGCATATTTTAGGATATTATAATTTTGATGCCGATATTGCATCAGGTGTTGAATTAACCGCTAAAAGCCAATTAGAACATGTAGAAAAGAACGTTCAAACCGAAAGAACACCTGACGGAAACATCATTTACAGTTTTTCTACCGATCCTGTTGCAACAACAAAACCGCTTAAAGGTAAATCGCTCACCTTAACCATAGATACCGCTATCCAGCATATTTGTGAACAGGAATTGTACAAAATGGTTCTAAAAAGGCAAGCTTTGAGGGGTACGGTTATAGTAATGAACCCGAAAAACGGTGAAATTCTTGCTTATGCGATTTATCCTTACTATGACCCCAACAATTACAAAAACGCTTCTCCCGTTCAAATCAAGAACTGGACGCTTACGGATGTTTTCCCGCCGGGTTCGACCTTTAAAATAATTACCGTCGCTTCTGCAATGGCTTTAGGTAAAATAAACCTTAATACAAAAATCCTGGATACAGGGAAAATAAAAGTCGGCTGGTGGGATATAAAAAACTATGATTATTCAAAAAAACCTTATCCCGGTTGGATAAACCTTGAATATTTGTTTGAACATTCAAGTAACGTAGGTTCAATAAAAGTTGCACAAACAATGTCTTCCCAAGAGTATTACCATATGTTGAAAAGGTTCGGCATCGGCTCTAAAACGGGAATTGATTTACCGGGAGAATCAATCGGTTTGCTTCCTTCTTGGACAAAATGGGACAGTTCGACACATGCCTCAATGGGTTACGGGTACGGGGCTTCTGTTACCGCAATACAAATGGTTTCAGCGGCTTCCGCATTTGCAAATAACGGTGTAAGAGTTACGCCTCATATAATTAAGTACCACGAGGAGGAAGCACAAAATAAAATATTCAAAACTCAGGTTATGTCGCCTGAAACAGCAAGAAACATAACGAGTCTTTTGGTTGCAAGTGTTAACAACTCTAAAGCACCGATAAAATTAGACAGCTATAAAGTTGCAGCAAAAACAGGAACTTCCAAAAAGCCTAAAGAAAATGCAGCAGGTTACTCAAATATGCTTTATACTTCAATTATCGGTTATCTGCCTGCTTCAGACCCGCAAGTATTAATATATGTACTTGTAGATTCTGCCGGCGGTGGTGATGTTTGGGGAAGTACAATCGCAGCACCGGTTTTTAAAGAAATTGCAAATCAAACAGCAAGGATTTTAAACCTAAAACCGGATAAGAGGTGAGAGTGAAATGTAAAACGTGAAATGTGAAAAGAGTAAACAGGAAACAGAAAAATTTCCATTTGTTAAATAGACTTATAAACTTATAAACTATAAAAAAGGATAAAAAGAAACATGAAACTTGAAACACTGATAGAAAACTTACAATATGAAGAACTGATAAACTTTGAAGATGTTGAGATAACGGGAATTTCTTACAACTCCCAAACAACAAAATCGGGTGATATTTTTGCCTGCTTAGTCGGAGAGCACTCCGACGGGCATGACTATTTTAAAAGTGCAGTCGAATGTGGAGCAAGAGCATTTTTTGTCGAGAAAAAACTTGACACTCACCTCCCGCAAGTTGTTGTAAAATCAACAAGACGCCAAATTGCTGATATTTCAGATAAATTTTACGGGTCGCCTTCTAAACAGCTTAATCTGATAGGTGTTACAGGTACAAACGGCAAAACAACCGTTACCCATCTAATCCAAAAAATTCTTGAAGCTAAACAGGAAAAATGTGCACTTATAGGAACTTTAGGATATAAACTGACTTCTGACGGAGAATACAAAGAAGCAAAACACACAACTCCGCAAGCACCTGAGCTTCAGGCAGTACTTAGCAAAATAGTAACAAAAGATATCCCAAATGTTGTAATGGAAGTAAGTTCTCACGCTCTTGAGCAAAATCGGGTAGGCGGATGCGTATTTAAGGGAGGCGTTTTAACCAACTTAACCCAAGACCATTTGGATTACCATATTACAATGGATAATTATTTTGATGCAAAAGCCATTCTGTTCAAAGGTTTAAAACCCGGAAGTTTTGCAGTTATTAATGCCGATGACGAGTATGCTCAAAGATTTTTGGATATAATCCCTAAAGGTGTAAACGTTTTAACTTACGGGATAAAAAATTCTGCTGATGTTATGGCTAAAAACGTTGATTTTTCACTCTCAGGTGCCGAATTTTTTTGTTTCACAAACAAATTCAGCACCTCACCTGTCAAACTCCAGATGAACGGAATGTTCAGTATTTATAATGTGCTTGCGGCAATCACCGTGGGGCTTGCCTTGGGAATTGACCTTAATTCTTGTATCAAATCATTAGAAAGTACCAAAGGAGTTGACGGACGATTTGAGGTTATTGTAAAACAGCCGCTTGTAATTGTGGATTACGCCCATACACCCGACGGGCTTAAAAATGTTTTGACTGCAGCGAGGGAGATTACGTCTAAAACATCGAATTTAATTTGTCTTTTCGGGTGCGGCGGCGACAGAGATGCGACAAAACGACCGAAAATGGGTGCAATTGCGGAAAGACTTTCGGATAAAATAATCATAAGCTCGGATAACCCCAGAAGCGAAGACCCTCAGCAAATAATAACCGATGTTTTGTCAGGGCTTAAATCAATTAATACGCAAAAAGTGTTTGTTGAAGCAGACAGAAAAAAAGCCATTCAGCTTTTAAAAACTATTTCTGACAAACAAGATGTCATTGTCATTGCGGGCAAAGGACATGAGACCTACCAGATTTTAAAAGACAAAACAATCCACTTTGACGACAGAGAGGAAGCAAGAAAAGTTTTTCTCGGGATTGAGTAACAAAGATTATTTATACTAAGTTACAATCAAAAAGCAACAAGTCTTACGTCATGCTGAACTTGTTGGCACTACCTAAACAGTCTTATTAGACAACCCCAAAAACTTCTGTTTTTTTCAGCTTCGGTTCTTGCTTCAATAATTCTTTGTAAACCGTTGAAAACACCTTCGGCACCGTCTTCTTCAGCCACAATTATATGCTCTGGTGCTTTTTTGGCTAATTGCCTCAAAGGATCTGCAAAATGAGGACTAAGATTTTCCGGTGCTACAAAATATGCTCTTTCTTGTTCTGCTAATTTTGCCATGCCTTTATCAGACAAATCATCGCCTGCCATTATTACCTCATGCCATGGAATATTTAACCTTTCTCTTAAAATTTCAACTACATCTGCTTTATTATCAAGGTTTAATTGTTCACGCGTAGATCTTTCTGTTCCAAATGTTGTTAAACCCAAGCCATCCTGGAATCTGCTTATTAAAAAGTCAGGTTGTGGAAAATCAGCATCATTGTAATTAAAACCGCCTGTAGCATAAACAACATATGCATTTCTTTTCTTTGCCAGATCAATACCGTTTTTAACAATTTCCCTCCAATTTCTGCCAAAATCCAATGTTCCTACAATATCACAAACAAGCAAACAAGGTGCTTTAATATTTTTCCCCCAACCTGTAAAATTAACATCTTTTCTAATGGGTTGTTTGTTATTATTTGTCCTTAAAGCAGGTTTGCTCAAACAATAATTAGCTGATACTCTCATTTTAATTTCCTCATTTTATTTTTAATTCCTGCATAGTTAATATCAAATATGCTAATCTTAAGAATTGAATAACAAAGATTATTTATCTCCAAACAATCCTCTTAGCCAATTCCAAAAACCCGGCTTAGCAGATTCGGGAGGTTCTACAGATTGTTCTTCCTCTGCAGGTATTGCCCTTGCAACTGATTTCCTTGCTTCTTTTGCTGCTCTCGCTATCTCAAATTCGCCTATCGGTTGTTCTGCTTCTTTCGCTTCAATAATCCTTGTAATACCTTCAAGCACCCCTTCTGCACCTTTTCCTTTACCAAGAATTTTGCCTTTAGGGGAATTTTCAATAAGACCTCTTAAGTCATTAACAACATCTGTTCCTTCAGGGGCTATAAAATAACCCATAGACGACATGCTTAAATCTCTGTAATCATCTCCCGCTGTTATAGTTTCTTCAGATGAAATGCCTGTAATTTTTTGTAATTTTTCAACGCCGTCTCCTTTACTAGCTAAACCTTGCACTAACTCTTCTCCTGTTTTACAATCCCTAATTTTAAAACACGGGTCAGATGGATTATTCTTATAGATTAAATAATCAATAGGAGGCAAATCTGATGGACAATAGTCACAACTTGTTGCTATAGCAATTTTTGCATTTCTTCTCCTTGCAAGTTCAAAGATTTTCCCAACAATTTCAAGATAATTTTCAGGATGATCTAATGTCCCTAACCAATCACAAACAAGCAAACAAGGTGCTTCAATATTTTTCCCCCAACCTGTAAAATTAACATCTTTTCTCACAGGCTGTTTGTTATTGTTTGACCTTAGAACAGGTCTGTTTACATAATAATTAGTTGATATTCTCATTTTAATTTCCTCCTTTTATTTTTAATTCCTACACAGATAAAACATGAAAAAGCATTTTTTTGTCAGTCGGGTTTTGTCTGATTTGTTATATTACTTATTATAACTGTGTTCTGACGATTTAAAATCCATATTTACATTTCGCAATACTTGCAATTAGGGGGGTAACAGGTCAGCAGGACTTAATAAAAGCTAAAAGCCAAATTAACCTCTCACTTTTAAAAAAATTTTATTTTTGTGTCGAAGAGAGTTTTTTTGTAATATTCCTGATTTGTTTCAGGTTTTTTATAAATCTTTTTTCTATCCTGATGTTTTACAAAAACCCCAAAATAATTATCATCATAAACATAATCCCAATCTTTATTTTTGACCAAAGCATAAAATATAGAATAAAATTTTTCTATAATCATAACATCCGGCGGATATTTCTTTAAAAGTTCATCCCAGCCGGGTTTTAAGGTATAAAATTTATTCATCATAGGAACTAAATCATCATAATAAACTTCCTCATATCTTCCATCCATAAATATTTTATTGTTCGGATATAGTTTATAACTCGCATAACTGCCTAAACCGAAGCTTATTAATAAATTACCTTTAATGTCATTTGCTCTGACAAATTCAACCGCAAAAATAGGGTATCTGGACTTACTTATAAGCGGCTGAAAAGCCTCAACCTTAAGATTAAAAACAACAAAGAATAATATAATCAGATAAATAATTGTATCTTTAAAGACCGCAATTTTATTAAAGAAGTTTTTGGTTATGCCGTTAAAAACAGTGTAAAAATCATCGTAAAGAAAACACATCATTGAAATTACGGCAAAAGGAATTAATTTTACATGCTGAATTGCAAGAAACAAAGTTACACCCAGAACAAGGAATTTCGTTTTATCAAAATTAAATGTTTTGTCTTTAATCTGTTTTATAATCAAACCCAACTCTAAAGAAAACAAAATTAAAGCATATAATTTAAATTTTATATATTTAAACATAAAAAATCCGGAAAAAAGCCCCCACCATTCAACAATATCTGTCCTTTGCATTGTATTTGCTTTAAATAAAAATTCCAAATAACTAAATCCCCAGGGATTTACGGGCAAAACAACAATAGCTCCTATTAAAGCATAAATATACTTTCTGACAGGTTTTCGGTTAAGAAATTCACCGATAATGTAAATTACAATTAAGCCTATACCCGAAACACATCCCCCGTGTAGATTGTTCCATATAATCATAAGCAAAGGCGGCAAAATAATCAGCTCCCAACCTTTATTAACACCTTTTCTTTCTCGCTCCATAAGATACAAAAAAGCTGTAAAAAACAAAAAACTGAATATCTGACAGCGTATAGGACTGTTTAATATGTAACTTAAAATTATATATGCAAAATAATAAAATAAAAAGTTATACGCATCAGTAGTCTTACCCCCCCTCAGTTTAATTACTTTGGTAATTGTAAAAAACATTAAAAATACCAACACAGCTTGTAAAATAAGTATTCCGGAAGCCGAGAAAAAATGTTGGGTTAAGTAAAAAATTACACCGGAACCCCATTCATGGTCAAACCAGGTATGTGTCGGTGTATATGAAAGAAAATCCTGTTTTAATACATGCCCTGTCTGAACAAATCCCATGCCTGCAATTAATCGTGCCCAAAAATCATAGTCATAGTCTTTTGCTATTGTTCCAAACGCAAGAATAAACAAGAATAAAAATATGTAGAATATTATCGGTCTTAATTTTTTAATTCTTTTTTCTTCCATTTTTTATCCTTAAAATCTATGTCTGTATCAAAAAGTCTCTTTTGATAATAATTTATATCGTCCGAAGGTTGTTTATATTTATTTTTAAAATCCTTGGTTTTTACAAAAACAATAAAACTTTTATCTTCAAATGCAACCTTCCAAAATTTATCGTTTTTTAAGAGTAAATAAACCGGCTCGGTCTTTCCAAGCAAAATAATATCCGGCGGAAATATTTCCAATACTTTCTTCCAGCCTTTCATTCCTGTATGAAAATAGCCAATCATAGGAAGCATAGAACGACCATAAACCGAAGTGTATCTTCCATCTATGAATATTTTATTATGCGGATAAAGTTTGTAGCTGATGTAACTTCCAAAATTAAAATCTTGAAGTATATTCCCTTTAAGGTTATTTATTTTAATAAATTCCACTGCCCGAACAGGAAACCTTAAAAAATCTAAATAAGGTCCAAATCCTTTCATGTATATTGTTGAAAAAGCAAAAAGCAAAATAATTAAATAAATAAATGTATCTTTAAATATTGCTATTTTGTTGAAAAAATTCCTTGTCAAAGTATTAAAAGCAGTGTAAAAATCATCATAAAAGAAACACGTCATTGAAATCACGGCAAAAGGGATTAATTTTATGTGTTTTATGGCAAAAAACAATGTTGCGGCAACAATCAAAAATTTTGTCTTATCAAAATCAAATGTTTTTGAAATCAAACGTTTTATAATAACCCCTAATTCGGTTAATATCAATATACTTGCAAGGACTGTAAATTTAGAACATTCTTTTGGTGTAAATTTACTAAAAAGACCTTGCCATTCACTAATCATTGGACGAGAATTCCAACTGTCAATTACAAGTAACTTCATATATTTAAATCCCCAAGGGTTTATCGGATAAACTAAAAAGCAGGCAAGTAAAGAAAAAATATATTTTTTAACAGGTTTTTTATTTAAAAACTCACCGATTATATAAAGCACAATTAAACCAAGACCTATTGTACAGCCTCCGTGAAGGTTATACCAGAAAACCATAATTATAGGAGGATAAATAAATAAATCGTATTTCCCGCCAACTCCTTTTCTTTCACGTTCCAATAAATATAAAAATACCGTAAAAAATATAAAACTGAACATTTGACAACGTACAGGCATGTCGACAATATAACGAAATGCAATAAACGCAAAATAATAAAACAAAAAATTATACGCAGAAGTTGTTTTTACACCTCTTAATTCAATTATTTTTGTCATAAAAAAGAAAATTAAAAAAGTTAAAATTGCTTGTAAAAATAAAAATCCCGGTGAGGAAAAAAATTTATAAACCAAATAAAAAATAACTCCCGGAGCCCATTCATGATCAAAACATGCATGAGTCGGTGTATAAGACAAAAAATCTTGAAACGGCACATGCCCTACCTGAACAAAATACTGACCTATAATAAGTCTTGCCCAAAAATCAAAGTCATAATTACTTGCCATTGTACTGAAAGCAAGAATAAACAAGAAAAAGACTATATAAAATATTATCTGTTTTAAATTTTTATTTATCCCTTCACTCTTCACCCTTCCCCCTTCACCTTTTCGCATTTACTCCTACATTTTTTCCGGTGCACTTACTCCCAAAAGATCAAGTGCATTTTTCAAAACGGTTTTTGTTGCTGTAACAAGAGCAAGTCTTGCTTTCATCATTGCTTTATCTTCCGTAATTACTCTTGAAACAGTATAGAATGAATGAAAATCAACGGCAAGTTCTTGGACATATCTGCAAATTGTATAAACTTGTCTGTTTTCTGCCGAAAATTTAATTAATGATTTATATTCTTCCAATTTAAGAATTAATTTTCTTGCACTGTCAAAGGTTTCTTTTTCTTCAAAAATCGGAGCCAAAATATTTTTGTCATAATTCTCGCTTAATTCCGCCAATTCCTTTTCGCTAATAGGTGCAGGAATTTTCTGCCCTGTTTGGGTATCGATTTTTTCGGCAACCGCATTTCTTAAAATAGAACAAGCTCTTGCATGTGCATATTGGACATAGAACACCGGATTTTCATCAGATGCCGTCTTTGCAAGTTCAATGTCAAAGTCAAGCGTAGTATCAATATTTCTCATTATCATCCAAAATCTTGTCGCATCAATACCGACTTCTTCAATCAGTTCATCCAGAGTAACCATATTCTTACGCTTACCCATTCTGACTTCTTCACCGTTTATAACAAGATTTACCAATTGTCCTAAAAGCACTTCCAATTTATTCGGGTCATAGCCCAACGCTTCAATTGACGCCCTTACACGTGCAACATAACCATGATGATCCGCACCCCAAATGTTTATAAGCCTGTCATACCCACGCTCTAACTTGTCTAAATGATATGCAATATCTGCCGTTAAGTAAGTATTTGAACCATCGGCTTTTTTAATTACCCTGTCCTGTTCGTCGCCGTAATCAGATGATTTAAACCAAATTGCACCGTCTTTTTCATAAAGCTTGCCCATTTCTTTTAATTTTTTAACACAAGCCTCAACCTTACCCGAATCATGCAAATCCTGTTCGGAATAAAATATATCAAAACTTACCCCGAAATCTTTCAGAAGAGTCTTTTGCAAATTTTCCATCTCATTTTTAGCATAATCTGCTAAAATTTTCACATTCAAAAAATCTGTTTCCGCTTTCCTGTTTCTTCTTTCCTGAATATATTTTTTTGCAATCGGAATTAAATACTCACCTGTATAATAATTTTTTCTTTCAGCTTCATCCGTCGGAAAGTCAATTTTTTCTCCAAGTTCTTGCTGAATTCTTATTTTCAAAGATTGACCGAGTTTATCTATCTGAGAACCCGCATCATTAATATAAAATTCCTGAGTAACATCATGTCCCCAAAATTTAAGTAAGTTTGCCAAAGTGCTCCCCATTGCAGCCCAACGTCCGTGTCCGATGTGAAAAGGTCCGGTGGGATTAGCCGAAACATATTCAAGTAAAATCTTTTCTTTATTAATTTTTTTCGGCTTTGCAAAAGTCTCTTTTTCTTCTAAAATTTCTTCGATTAAATCTTTTAACAATCTAAAACCTGTTTTAAAGTTTATAAATCCGCCGATAACGTTTATTTCACAATCTTTAATATCCAAATTTGCGGCAATTTCCTGTGCGATTTGAGTAGGAGAAAGCTTTGCAAAGCGTGCAAGTGCAGAAACATTTACCGCAAAATCCCCAAACTCAAGGTTTTTAGGTTTTTCAACAGAAAGCACGCCTTTGGGGCATTCCGTCATCTGTCCCAATTGATTCTTATTAACAGCTTTTTCTATTGCTTTTTCTACTTCTGCCCCAAAAAAATCTTTAAGCATTATTACCCCTTCTCTATCGGAATAATAATATTATAAGTTGAACCTTTCATCGGTTCTGATTCCATCCAAATAGCACCTTTCAGGTACTTAACAAGATTTTTTGAAATTGCAAGAGAAATCGAACGAACAATATTTTTCTTATTCGGTCTGTCCAGTTGTGCATAGGGCTCAAATATTACATTCAAATCATTTTCCGCAATTCCCGCACCGGTATCTGAGACAGTAATCATTAAATAAGAAGTCGGTGTAGCATCTTCAGTTATCTCAATACCTCTTTGGGAAACAAAATCCAATTCGGGATAACTTGCTTTGATGTTTACTGAACCTATATCAGTCAAATTTAGTGAAGTCTCAATAATATTTTCAAAAATTGTTTTAAATGCATTTTCATCGGAAAATACTGTCTTTTTAATAATTTCTTCCATGTCTAAAGTTACGTTCAAGTTTTTATCTTTAATGAGAATTTCGTAATTTTTTAAAACAGCTTGAACTGCATTTACTATATCAAAAGTTTGGAAATCGTATTCATACAAATTAGATTCCGTTTTTGATAATTCCAAAATTTTAGCTATAAGATATAGTAATTCATTAGAATTTTTATTAATTATTTTAATATATTTTTCTTGTTTGTCGCTCATTTCACCGCCCAAACCGTCAACCATGGCTTGTGAAAACCCGACTATTGAGTGTATTGGCGATTTTAATTCATTTGAAAGCTTAACAAGAAAAGCATTTTTATCTTTGTTAATTTTTTTGGAGCTTTCGTGTTCAACAAGGATACTTGTTACGGTTTTATAGCTTTGAGTAACATCTCTGAGCGATATAACAAAACAATCTTCCACATTTTTTGCGGTTATTTCGGTATAAAAATCTCTTAATCCTGTATTTAAGGCTTTTCCGACAACCGATTTGGAGGTTTCGGCAGCTTGTTTAGCCAAATCCAACCCACTTTCTATAAGTTCATTAAGATTTAACTTAAAAATTTCACCTTTAGGCATATTAAAAAAAGCAGGAATAATGTCATTTATCCATTCTATTTTGCCTTGATTGTCGGCAAAAATTACACCATCTGGTAATGATGCCAAAATATCAATATCTTTAGCTTTAGACAAAAAGTTTTTAAAAACCATATTTCTTACATTCCTTGTACAAAAATATTTTAACATAAAATTCAAATTTGTTTATAAAGGATGTGGAATAATTCAAAAATGAGCCTTGTGAGCCTGTTTATGAAGCGAAGCGTAGTACAGAATTTTTTGCATGCTCATTTTGTGTTATTATAATTTTTGTAAAAGGAGCAAAAAATGTTAGATATTAAATTAATTAGAGAGAATCCCGAGAAAATTAATGAATTGTTAAAAAGAAGAAATCCCGAATTATCAATTGACGAAGTCCTTCAAATTGATACTCAACGCCGTGCGGTGCAAACAGAGGCTGATGAGCTTCGCTCAAAAAGAAAAAACGAATCGCAAAAAATCGGCGAACTTAAAAAACAAGGACAAAATACCGATGAAATTCAGGAAGAAGTAAGAAAAATCGGTGATGAAATAAAAATTTTGGAAGAAAAAGAAGCTGAATTTGATGAAAAACAGAGAACTCTGCTTTTAAATATTCCAAACACTCCCGATGAAACAACTCCAATCGGAACATCCGAGAACGATAATAAAATTGTGTGCGGCTGCGGCGAACCGACAGAAGCGGATTTTGAACTTAAACCCCACTGGGATATAGCCGAAGAAAAGGGGATTGTCGATTTTGAAAGAGGTGTTAAACTTTCTCAGTCAAGGTTTATCTTGTATAGAGGCAAAGGTGCCGTCCTGGAACGTGCAATTATAAACTTTTTTCTTGATGTTCATACCAAAGAACACGGGTATGAAGAAATTTTGCCGCCCGTTTTGGTAAATTCCGCAGCAATGACAGGTACAGGGCAGTTGCCTAAGTTTGCCGAAGACATGTATAAATGTGAAAACGAGGATTTGTACCTTATTCCGACAGCAGAAGTGCCCGTTACCAACATTTATCAGGGAGAAATCTTGAATGAAGAAGATTTGCCCAAATATATGACTGCATATACACCATGTTTCAGGCGGGAAGCAGGTTCTGCAGGAAAAGACACAAGAGGTTTAATCAGGGTTCACCAGTTTAATAAAGTCGAATTGGTAAAACTTACAACGCCTGAACAAAGCCATGAAGAACACTTAAAACTGACAAAGGATGCCGAAAGAGTGCTTGAATTGTTGGAATTGCCTCACAGACGTGTTGAACTTTGTACCGCAGATATAGGTTTTTCTGCACAAAAATGTTTTGATTTAGAGGTCTATATGCCGTCTTATAACGGTTATAAAGAAATTTCAAGCTGTTCAAACTTCGGAGATTATCAGGCAAGACGTGCAAACATAAGATACCGTGAAAAATCATCCGGCAAAGTCCAATTTATTCACACCTTAAACGGCTCCGGGCTTGCGGTAGGCAGAACTCTTGCGGCTATACTGGAAAACTTCCAGCAATCAGACGGCACAATAAAAATCCCGAGGGTTTTACATCAGTATACAGGATTTGATGTGATTGAGTAGGCGAAGAGGAAAAGGGAACAAAAAAATTTCCATTTACCATTAGCTTACTTGCCAATCTCAACAGCTTTCATTGCCATGGAGCGGGTAATGTTAATTAAAGCAAGGTTTGCCTCATAAGCTCTTTGAGCAAGCATGGCATCTGCCATTTCAACCATGGGGTTAACGTTGGATGCTCTTACATAACCGTCTTTATCGGCATCCGGATGACCCGGTTTGTATAATTTTTCCCCTAAATTCGGGTCTTCGACAACTCCTGTAAATGTTACCCCGCCTTTAAGATATGTAACACCGCTTGATGTAAACATTCCCGTTTGCATCTCTCCCATTACACTGCTGAAAGACAAATCGTTTGCATCATTAAGTATCGGAATTTTTCTCACATAATTAGGCGTATCCACATTTGCCATGTTTTTGGCATGTGTATCAAGTCTTAAACCTTGTGCTTTTAGGGCACTTGCCCCGACATTTATTGAATCTAATATTCCCATAACCTTACTTTCCTACGTTAATTACCGTTTTCATTTCCGTAATAATATTTGACATTCTTCTTGTTGCCATTGAATAAAGAAGTGAGTTTTTTTGAAGTTCCAACAGTTCATTTCCGACATTGACCGGTTCTTGAGAATTGTTTTCAAAGACCGGAGCAGAACCGTATTTTGCAATAACTTTATTTTCCAGCGGGCTGACGGAAGTTCCCAAATATTGTCCGAATTGAACATCACGTCTTGTATATCCCGGTGTATCTACATTGGCAAGATTTTCGCCAAGTGCTTTTTGCTTTTTGGCGATTAAATCCATCATCAAAGTTGTGCCTTGCATTGCATCAACGGGGTTAAATATCATATTTTACCTCTTAACTTTCTCTCAGATTAATTGACTTACCGTACATATCGTCAATAATTTTTGCCATACGCAAACTGGCAATCATTGAAGCGTTTAATCTTAACATATCCGAAACAGAACCGTATATGTTTGTATTAGAACATTCTACAGCATATTGTGCGATGTAATTATGATCTTTAACTAAAGCGGCATCGCCTGATTCTTCGGTTGCTTTTAATTTATTGTTATCGGCTTGGGCAAGTCCTTCAGGATTTGTAAATTGAACAATCGGAATTGTACCGAGCATTGTTTCTGTCTTTCGGTCATACCCCAAAGAAACAACCTTACCATCCGGTTTTATTGTTATTTTATAACTATTGGAGGGGATTTTAATCCCTTCTCCGACAATCCAATCATCATTGGTTGTTAAATAACCGTCCTTGCTGATTTTGAATGAACCGTCCCGTGTATATTGCACTTCACCGTTAGGCGAAACAACCGGAATAAATCCGTCGCCGTTTATTGCTATATCATAAGGATTACTTGTAATTTGTATTGAGCCTTGTGAATAATCAGTTCTCACGGCACCTGTTAAGTAACCGTTTTCGTTAAGCATTTGTTCAAAACGTACATTTTTATAGCCGTTTGTTGAGTAATTTGCAAGATTGTTGGCTATATATCCCAATCTGTCGAATTGGGTGGTTGTATTATTAATTGATTTTCTTATTATTCCTTGTAAGTTATTCATTTTTTACTCCCATTTATATTTGTTTATGATGCTGAACCAAGTTGAGAAATTGTTTTTGCAAGATTTGAATTCTCAATCATAAATATTTGTCTGTTTGCGTCAAAGGCTTTAAGAGGAGCCATCATTCCCAAAAATTCCCTTTCCAAAGACACATTTGAATATTCATTGTAACCTTGTTTTACCTCAGGACGCATAAGCAATATTCCGTTTGAATCAACAACACCAATGTTTGCAACATGTTCTAGTTTGTTTGTTGCCTTGTTAAAGACACTTAAACCGCCTTTGGAATTCACAACAACATGCTTAAGATTTTCCGGAATTACGCTTAATTTAATTGGCATGCCGCTTTCGGACAGAACTTTTGCACCTTCAAGCGTTAATAAATTTCCTTCTTTATCAAGTTTAAACCGACCGTCTCGGGTTAATTTTATACCTTCTTCGGATTGAATTTGGAAATAGCCTTTTGTTGCAAGTGCCAAATCCAAAGGATTACCGGTGTTGGCAATTCTGCCGACTTTATCATCTGCCGTTGTAGATATACCGTTAACACCCAAATATTCCGTAAATGCTGATGTAATGGCTTCTTTTCGTTGATAACCGACTTTATCAAATCCTTCAATATTGTCATTTGCAATATCGATAAGCGTACTTTGAACCTGCATTGCACGGATTGAGGTTTTTAACCCGTTATTTATAAATCTTATACCGCCGTTTAATGTCATATTAATTCCCTCTTTGTTTGCCTACCTTTATAATTAGTACATGTCGGATTTTCAGGTTAATTGATTAATTTTTACACCAAAAATCATACATTTGGTGTAGTCAGTTATTTTTTAATGATTTTCAAGATAAAATCAATTTATGTAACAAATTATTAATAAAATCGTCAAAACCGGCAAAAAAAAAATCCTTCTTAATTTTTAAAACATGTATAATAGATAAACATGAGTTTGGTTAGTATTAAAAAGGAGAAAAAGATGAGAATTACACCTGTTAATGTGGTAAACCAACAACCACAGCAAAAAGTTGCATTTGGTAAAACGGAACCGGTAAGCTCTATAATTAAGGATGTAGCTGGAACATTAGAGGAGGGACTTAAAAACCCACCTGTTCTTCTACCTGAAGTACAAGAAAATATTGCTAGAGCTGTAGCTGATTACATTCGCTATGGGCAAATGATATAATTGGATGTTAGAAGTTATTCGAGTTTACGGAAAAAGTTCCTTTTTCCGTATGCTCATTCTACTTCATGCAGTTTAATGAAGTTCGTTTTTCCTACGAGTAAATCAGGTAAAGCACCCGTAACTACGACTTTATCGCCTTGCTTTAAGTGAAAACGTTCAATCAGGCATTTGTCCAAATCTCTCAATGTTTTTTGGTTAATTCCTTCGTTTAACTCCATTGCAACAGGGTAAACATCACTGTAAAGCACCATTCTGCGGCTGTTTCTGTAACTCGGACAGAAACTCAAAATAGGAACGGAAGGCTTTGCTTTGGAAAGAAGTTTTGGGGTATAACCGCTTGCGGTAAGAGTTAAAATAGCTTTAACATCAATTTTTTCAACCATATCAATAATTGCCGTACAAATTGCAATGGAATCGTCTTTACAGACATCTATTAAATCCTCGGGGTAATAATTATGCCGCATTATTTTACTGCTTTCCACATTCTGTGCAATGGATTTCATCATTTTAACGGCTTCTGTCGGGTACATGCCCGTAGCCGTTTCACCGGAGAGCATAATTGCATCGGTTCCGTCTATAATCGCATTTGCAACGTCAGAAGCCTCTGCACGTGTAGGTATCGGCTGTTCAACCATTGATTCCAGCATTTGTGTTGCTACAATGACCGCTTTTCTCTGTGCATTTGCTTTTTTAATAATTTCTTTTTGAACAATCGGAACTTTTTCAGGCGAAATTTCTATTCCCAAATCGCCCCTTGCAACCATAATCCCTGCAGAACGTGTAATAATTTCATCAATATTTTTAAGTGCCTGAGGCTTTTCTATTTTAGAAATTATTTTAATTTTACCGTTATATTCCTTAATAAGTTCTCTTAGTTCCATAACATCATTTTCATCACGCACAAAAGACAAGCCCAAATAATCCAATTCGTTATCTATGGCAAATTTTACAAATTGTTTGTCTCTCTCCGTTAAAACCTTCAAACTTCCTTGAGAACCAGGGATATTAATGCCTTTTCTTTGTCTTAATAAGCCGCCGCAAAGCACTTTAGCCTGAATAACATCACCGTCTATTTTTACAACTTCAAGCACTAGTTTCCCGTCATCAAGAAATATTTTTTCACTGACTGATACATCTTTTGCCATGCCTTCATAGTCAACCGGAATAATTCCGTTTTCATATTTATCCTGATGGCGTAATTTTATGATGGAAGGTTTTATGAGTTCAATGGGTTCATCTAACAATCCAACTCTGATTTTAGGTCCTTGTAAATCAAGCAAAATCGGGATAGGATAACCGATTTCTTTTTCTATCTCTCTGATATGTTTAATACGGTTTAAATGTTCTGCTTCATCCGCATGTGAAGAATTTAGCCTGAACATTGAAACACCTGCTTCTACAAGCACTTTTATTTGTTCTTTTGTATCAGCACTCGGTCCGCAAGTTGCAATTATTTTAGTACTTGTTAAATTTTTCATACTTTTCCCTCCAAATATCATTTTACCTTAAAAATTTTATGTTACACTTTTAAAAAAGAGGGATAATAAATGAAAGTAATGACAATAGTCGGTACAAGACCCGAAATTATAAAACTTGCTCAAATAATAAAAGAAATTGATAAATACACCGAGCATATTTTGGTTCATACAGGTCAAAATTATGATTATGAACTGAATCAAGTTTTTTTTCGAGATTTAGGAATTCGCAAGCCCGATTATTTTTTGGATGTTGCTGAGGATAGCAAAAACTTAGCACAAACCATCGGAAATATAATTGCAAAATCAGATGAAATTATGGAAAAAGAAAATCCTGATGCAATTTTATTTTACGGTGATACAAACAGTTGTCTTGCGGTAATTAGTGCAAAAAGGCGTAAGATTCCGGTGTTTCACTTGGAAGCCGGTAACAGATGCTTTGACCAGAGAGTTCCTGAAGAGATTAACAGGAAAGTTATAGACCATTTAAGCGATATAAATTTGGTGCTTACCGAACATGCCCGCCAATACCTTATCGCAGAAGGAATAAAGCCTGAAACTATCATAAAGACCGGTTCTCCAATGAAAGAAATATTTAATAATTACAAAGATAATATTGATAATTCGAATATATTTAAGGATTTAAACTTAAAAAAAGTCAATATTTTCTTGTAAGCTCGCACAGAGAAGAGAATGTTGATGAAGAC
>JAQVKX010000023.1 GCA_028694425.1 Candidatus Gastranaerophilales bacterium | reverse complement strand
ACAAGAAAGCAGATACAAGAAGTGGAAGATTGGGTAAATAATAGACCTATGAAAGTTTTAGAATTTAAATCACCAAATCAGATATACTTTGAATTAGAAGGTGTTGCACTTTAGGGCAGAATTCGGGTTAGACCAATGAACGAATTATGTAAATTTTTCTAACATTTTTTTTCGAATTAGCAAAAAAAAATCTTTGCATGTTTTAAATGATTATAAAAGAGAAAGGGGTATAAAATTATGTTAAATGTTCAACGATGTGGTTATGGAAATTCTTTCCAAACTAAAAAAAATTATGGTACAAAAAATACAACACCTGTTGCCAACAGTCAACCTATCAGGACAAATGCTTGTAAAGATAGTGTAACTTTTACAAACAGAGAGGCTGCGATTGAAGAAGTATTAGGAATGGTTAAAGCTAATGTTCCTAAAAGAGTTAATTTAAGTCTAACTGAAATCAGTGGTATTCTTGATGACTTTAGACGACTTGCAATAATACATGGGTTTAATCTTATAGATGGTGGCGGGGGAAAACAAACCCGTTTAGTTGCAGGTCCCCCAATAGGTACACCTTTAATGCATCCCTCAGATGGACAAATAGAAATCGGCTGGAGGCAAGGAGATTATGTTGATACAATGGGTAGAACTTTTAGAGATGCAAAAATTATTGAAGTAACTAGACCCAGCGGATTTACAATTGGGGACGGACTAAATAGAACCACCTTCGTTCATGATGCTAACAGCGGTAGACCGTTACATTGGAGATTTGAAACAACGTCATTCGGTCTCCCGGGTGAACCTTCTGTAAGAGAATTAGAAGAAACATTCTATCACCCTGAAACCGGTATAGCAATGGAAACACATAAAAAAGTGGGGAATAAGCCAACTGATGTTTATAAAAGAGATCCTCGCGGTGCTATAATATATCCTTGGATGAAGCTAGATCAGGATGGGTGCATAATATGGGAATAGGACTATAAAAAAAAAGGGCGTTTGAAAATTTATTTTCAAAAGCCTTTTAAAATATTGATTAGTTTTTACTTCAAATCTCTATACGAACCTTTGAAACGGTCTTCGTAGTGGGTGTGCAATAATTCATGCGATTTGTGAGAACCCGGATTTTCCAAGAATTCCGCATAAAGTTTCTTGATATCAGGATTTTCATGTGATTTTCTGAATTTAAGTTCAGCATCCTCTTTATAAAGCCCCGCGGCACGTTTTTGCTTGATTGTTGTATCATTAAAGCTATACGGTTGACCGCCACCGTTTACGCAGCCGCCCGGGCAAGCCATAACTTCAAGCATTTGAAAATCAGCCTTACCTTCATCGATTTCTTTAAGTGCTTTCTCAGCTTCAACAATTGTCGAAACAATTCTGACTTTGACTTTTGTTCCGTCTAAATCAAGTTCCATTTCTTTGCTTCTGCTTGATTTGTCAACACCTCTCATCGGTTTAAGGTTTACGTCTGTGAGTTCTTTACCGGTTACAAGTTCATAAGCTGTTCTTGCAGCAGCTTCCGCAACACCGCCTGATGCTCCGAATATCGTTGCAGCACCGGTATAATCACCAAAAGGGCTGTCTTCAGCTTCTTCCTTTAAGTTTTTAAAGTTAATCCCTGCTTCGTTAATCATTCTGCCGAGTTCTTTTGTGGTTAAAACGTAATTTGTATCAGGGATACCTTTTGTTGAAAGCTCCTGACGTTTATTTTCGAATTTCTTTGCCGTACAAGGCATTATTGAAACAATAACCGTATTTTCTTTTGTATAACCGTCAAAATATTTAGGCAACAATGTTTTTAATACAGGCGACATCATTGACTGCGGGGATTTGCAGGTTGAAAGATTTTTAATATACTCAGGTCTTGACTGTTCAACATATTTAATCCAAGCAGGACAGCAAGAAGTAAAGATAGGGAGGTTTTTACCTGATTTTAATCTTTCAATAAACTCTGTTCCTTCTTCCATAATAGTCAAATCTGCCGCAAAGTTTGTGTCAAATACAAGGTCAAAGCCTATTCTTCTTAAAGCTGCCGTGATTTTTCCGATAGAATTTTCACCCGGCTCAAGCCCGAACAATTCTCCCAACGCAACCCTGATTGAAGGTGCAATTTGTGCGACAACTTTTTTCTGGGGATTGTTAATTTCTTTCCAAACATTATCAACGTCAGAAACAACCGTTAATGCACCTGTCGGGCAAACCGCCTGGCATTGACCGCATAAAATACAATCTGTATTTATAAAATTACGTCCCGCCATCGGCTGAACTACTGTCTTTGAACCTCTGTTTGCAAATCCTAAAATAGCATGATCGGCTCCATGAAACTCTGCACAAGCTCTCACGCAAGCACCGCAAAGTATGCATTTATTAGGGTCACGAACGATTGACGGATTCGTTGTATCCAATGGTAAAAATTCCGATTTTTGCTTGGTAGGGAATTTAATATCTCTAATTCCGTATTCTTCGGAATATTTTTGTAATTCGCAATGACCTGATTTTTCGCAGGTTGTGCATTCTCTGTCATGGTTTGCCAAGAGAAGTTCAAGAACTGTTTTTCTTATTCTTCTTGTTTTTTCTGTATTTAAATGAATTTTTAATCCCGGTTCAGGCGGCATTGTGCAGGAAGTTTGAATTCCTCTTCCTTCAATTTCCACAACACACATTCTGCAAGCACCAAACTGTGTTAAGTCAGGACGGTAACAAAATGTCGGAACATTCATTCCTGCTTTTCTTATTACCTCCAAAATGTTAGGTTCATTTGTAAATTCGACTTCTTTTCCGTCGATAAATAGTGTATTTGTCATTTTTTTCTCCTTTTATGCATATGGTATATTTAGCGTTTATCTAACCCCTCCCTGGCGGAGGGGTCGAAATCTCTGATTTCGGGGGAGGGTATTTCCAGCTCATATTGTATTTTTGTGTAAACACCTTCCAAATTATTCAAAATTTCATTGTTCCAAAATCTTAGTACTCTAAAATTTTGTTCTTTTAAGTATTTATCTCTTATTTTATCATTCTCATTATTACAATGTTGCCCACCATCAATTTCTATAATTAATCTTTTTTCTAAACAAATAAAATCAGCTATATATTTATTATCAATAACAAATTGTCTTCTGAATATGTATCCTAATTGCCTTTTCCTTAACACTCTTTGCCATAAAATATGCTCTTCTTTTGTTGGTTCACTACGCATATTTCTTGCAAGCTCTTTTATTTCAGATTTTATTTGTTTATGTGGCATATTTTATCTCTTGAATACCCTCCCCCGAAGTTTTTTACAAAACTTCGACCCCTCCGCAAGGGAGGGGTCGAAAGTCACTCCTTAACAATTGCTTTAACCGGACATACACCGATACAAGCTTCACACTTAATACATTTTGTCTGATCGATTGTATGCTGTTCTTTAACATTTCCTGAAATTGCGTTCACCGGACAAGTTCTTGCACATTTTGTACAGCCGATACATTTGTCTGTTATAACAATCTTTTTCATAGCCGTACAAACACCGGCAGGACATCTCTTATCTCTGATGTGTGCAATATATTCATCCCTGAAGTATTTTAATGTTGAAAGAACAGGGTTTGGAGCCGTTTTACCTAATCCGCAAAGCGAACCGTCTTTAACCGCAATAGCAAGTTCTTCTAATGTATCAAGATCTTTCATCTCGCCTTTTCCTGCAACAAATCTTTCAAGAATGTTAAGAATTTGTTTAGTACCTTCACGGCAAGGCACACATTTTCCGCAAGATTCTCTTTGTGTAAAACTTGCAAAGAAACGTGCTATCTCAACGATACAAGTATCTTCGCTCATTATAACAAGTCCGCCTGAACCGACCATCGCACCGGCATTACATAAATTTTCATAGTCCAACGGTAAATCCAGATGTTCTTCGGTTAAGCATCCGCCTGAAGGTCCACCGATTTGTGCAGCTTTGAATTTCTTACCGCCGCGTAAACCTCCGCCGATATCAAAAACGATTTCTCTCAAAGTCGTTCCCATCGGAACTTCAATAAGTCCGGTATTGTTAATATCACCGGTAAGAGCAAAAGTTTTTGTACCTTTTGAAGTACCCGTACCGAAAGAAGCAAACCAGCCTGAACCATTCAATAAAATTCCCGGCACATTTGCATAAGTTTCTACGTTATTTATAAGCGTAGGCTTTCCGAATAATCCTTTATTAGCAGGGAAAGGAGGTTTCGGTCTAGGCATACCTCTTTCACCTTCGATTGAAGCGATTAGAGCTGTCTCTTCACCGCAAACAAACGCTCCTGCACCTTCTTTAATATGTATTTCAAAGTTAAAACCCTTTCCTAGGATATTTTTGCCCAATAAACCTGCTTCTTCAGCCTGTTTGATGGCGATTTTTAGACGTCTTATAGATAAAGGATATTCTGCTCTGACATAAATATAAGCTTCGTCCGAACCGACTGCATAAGCTGCAATTGCCATACCTTCGAGCAATCTGTGCGGATCGCCTTCCATTAAACTGCCGTCCATAAACGCACCCGGGTCACCTTCGTCGGCATTGCAAATAACATATTTTTTATCGCCTTGTGCTGCTCTGGTAAACATCCACTTTTTACCTGTCGGGAAGCCGCCGCCGCCTCTGCCCCTGAGACCTGAATCCGTTACTTCTTTTACAACTTCGTCAGGTGTCATTTTATTTAAAACTTTCTCTAACGCTTCATAGCCCCTAAAAGCAATAGCATCATTGAGTTCTTCGGCATTAATTTGTCCCACATTTATTAATGAAGTTCGTTTTTGTTTTTTATAAAAATTAATTTCTTCTCTTTTTTCGATTTTTTCATTGGTCTTAGGGTCAACATATAAAAGTCTTTCAACGGGTTTACCCGTTCTAAGGCTTTCAATTATATCATCCACATCTTCTTTTTGAACTTTTACGTAATTAATACCTAAATCAGGAATAAGAATCATAACGCCTTGTTCGCAAAAACCGTGGCAACCTGTGGTTACTACCGTCATTTTTTGTGATTGGATTGTAGAAACGTTAACCCCTTTTGCTTTAAGTTCATCTATAATTTCTAAAGCACCGCAGGCTACACAGCCTGTTCCGGCACATACCAAAACCCTTGTTCCTTGTGCTTCTATATTTTTCTTAGCTTCTGCTTGTTTATCTTGTATCACGGTCATAATTATTCCCCTCTTTCTTTCTGCAATAAAACGTCTATAACTGTATTTAAAGCATCGGTTGTCATTTTGGGGTGTACTTTACCGTTAACAACGATAACGGGTGATAACCCGCAAGCCCCGAGACAACTCACAATATCAACAGAGAATAACATATCATCCGTTGTGAATTTTCCATCTTTAAGATTCAGCTTTGCTTTTAAAGCATTCAACAAAGGCATTGAGCCTCTAACGTGACATGCCGTACCGTCACAAACTTTTATTTCGTACTTCCCTTTCGGATTCAAACTGAACTGATTATAAAAAGTGGCTATTCCGTATACTGTTGCCGGAGATAGCCCTTCTATTTTTGTTCCTATGTATGTTAAAGCATCTTCGGGTAAATACCTGAAAGTTGCTTGCACTTTCTGTAAAATCGCAATTACATTAGATTTTTTAGCCCCGCAAGATTGTATAATTTCATCGACTTTTGCAAAATCGACTTTACTCGGACTTTGAGTACTCATCTTTTTCTCCTTCTAAAATTATGTATAAAATCACGCCCTAGTGATTTCCTCCTAATAAAAATTATCGTACAAAAAGAAAGAAAATCAAGTCCGATTTTCAAGGGAAAAGGGGAAAGAAGAAGGGGAAAAGAAGCAAAAAGCAAAAGATGTGAGCATACTTTTAGCTTTTTGCCTTTTGCTTGGACAACTGTTCAACTATTCGACTTTTCAACTTATAACCTAATAAATCACTTTACATCTTTCCTTGACGTGCAATAATAGAATAAGAAAAGGGGAGGCAAATGGATACACTTATAAAAAACAATACGTTTATCGATGAAGACAAGATTAACGATTTAATATCAAAAAAAACAGTACTCAAAGAAAGAGCTAATGAAATTTTAAACAAGGCAATGCTTGCAAATGGACTTACACTTGAAGAGTCCGCCGAATTACTCAACATTGAAGATGAAGAAATTCTTGAAAAATTATTTAAAGCAGCAAAAATTATAAAAGAAAAAATTTACGGAAAGCGTATAGTTCTTTTTGCACCGTTATATGCTTCAAATGTTTGTACAAATAACTGTGTTTATTGTGCTTTTAGAAGAGATAATAAAAATATTGAACGAAAAATCCTTACTCCAGCCGAGGTTGTCGAAGAAGCAAAAGCGATTATGAGAATGGGACACAAACGGATAATTTTGCTTACCGGTGAAGATTATAAAGATACAGGACTCGATTACCTTCAGGAAATAATGGATAGAATTTACAAAGCTAAAGAACTTAACGGTGAAATCAGAAGGATTAACGTAAACATTGCACCGCTGAGCGTTGAAGATTTTAAACGTCTTAACACTTTCGGGATAGGAACATATCAGGTATTTCAAGAAACTTATCATAAAGAAACATATGTTAAGGTTCACCCTTCAGGTAAAAAGGCAAATTATGAATGGCGTCTGGAAGCAATGGACAGAGCAATAGAAGCAGGGATAAATGATTTAGGTATCGGTCCATTATTCGGACTTGCAGATTATAAATTTGAAACCCTTGCGACATTAATGCATGCCGAATATATGGACAAAATCGGTGTCGGTCCGCATACAATTTCAGTTCCGAGAATCGAACATGCCCAGGGAGTTGAGTTTTCAGATAACCCGCCTGCACAAATGAGCGACAGAGATTTTAAAAAGCTCGTCTCTGTAATCAGATTAGCCGTACCATATACAGGAATGGTGCTTTCTACAAGAGAAACACCGCAATTAAGAAGAGAAATAATTGAACTCGGAATTTCACAAATCAGTGCCGCATCACAAACCAATCCCGGCGGATATCATGTTTACAAATCAGCTACAAGCCAATTTAAAACAGGAGATAACAGAAGCCTTGAAGATATGGTTGTCGAGCTTTGCGAACATGGTTTTTTACCGAGCTTTTGCACAAGTTGTTACAGAGTAGGACGAGTAGGCAGAAAGTTTATGGAACATGCTAAAACGGGGCATATCCATACTTATTGTGAACCGAATGCACTTGCAACTTTCAAGGAATATCTGTTGGATTATGCTGCTGAAAAAACTAAGTTGCTTGGTGAAAAAGTCATAGCCCAACACCTTACCGAAATTGAAGAGCCTGAAATGCAAGAACTTGCGAAAAAACAATTAAACGCAATCATCCAAGGCAAACGTGATCTGCATGTTTAAACACTTATCTTCTTATAAATATAAAAATCAGAGAATGATGTTTCAACGGGGTTGTTTTCATCAAAAGGATAAATATTGGGGATATGTTCAAGTAATTGCCAGTCTATTTTATTGTTTTTTATCCACTCGCTGAATTTACGGTGTTTAACATGCGAGGCAAAATATTCATCTTTATCCGATGCGTATATAATGACGTATTTGTTAGAAGCCGAAAAAAGTGTCCGCATGTATTTATCAAAAACCTCATCTTCTATTAAGTGAAAAATCACATCCAAGGACATACTTAAATCAGCTTTTTCATTTTTATATTCATCAAGATGTTTTATTTTTTTTGTCTTATCCGCAATAAATTTTTCTGAAGTGTTTTCCACTATTGTTTTAGAAATATCATAACCGACATAGTTAGGAATATCCAGAAGGGATAATTGATTACCGTCGCCTACTCCAAACTCAATTACCGTATCAATATTATTTTTTATAACGAAATCATTTATGATATTTGCTTTAAATTCTGCCAAGCGTCCGTAACTTCCGGCACCGGAATTTCTTTTTCCCGCATAACGTTCTTCCCAATAAAGAGCAGAATCGAACGAAATAATTTTATTTAATTGAGAATAACAATCCAATATTTTTTTCAACTGTATATCATTAGCTTCTCCGCAAAGGTTTTGGACATAGAGTGTTTTTTCTCCGCTTATACCCAAATCCCTTTCAGGGTTAATATAGGTTATATCTCTAATATTATTTTCAACTACATTAATTTTAGTTCCATTTAACACCGCCATTGACCAAAACCATAAATCATCGGTTGTCGGGCATAATTTTAAAAACAGTTCTTCATTAAAAACATCTTTGTACAAAGAATTTGGCGGATATAAAACGCCTCCGCCCGTTGTACAGAAATTTAAAAAAGATTTTTCAACACTTTGGATACAATGCGGCCATTGATTATAAGGCAAAATTTTATTTTTCTCATCAAAAATAATTCTGTGTGCTCTATGGCAATGTATATAATCAGGCTCTTGTAAATAAGCATTATAAAGTAATTCCAGCCAATGCTCCGAGTAATAAAGATCATCATCTGCAGTTACAATTAAATCATTCGGATATTCTTTTAATGCGGGAATAAGTTTTTTGTAAGATTTTATATCTTTGCACCATTTTATAGTCAAGCCATTTTCTTTAAGATTAAGAATATTTTTAGGAATATCATTTTCTTTATTCGGAAACTCTTCAACACCTAACCATAAAATAACTTCATCAGGTTTTAAACTTTGATTTAACAAAGAATACAGAGCAAAATGTACATCATACATTCGTTCGGGGAAAGATGTAAGGGAAATTATAAGTTTTTTTTCTCTTTTAACCTCGTTAAGTCCTGAGTTTTTAAAACATTTGATTTTGTTATTAATTTTTTCTTTTTCAATATAATTTATCGGAATTTTTTTTTCTTTACTAAAGAACTTCCGATAAACTTTATTTTTTAAACCGATGATTTTTTTCTTAATAACCGAAAAAATCAATTAAACTATTCCTCTTTTTAAATCTTCAGGATGAGATGACCTTGCAAGTGCATCTTCTAAAGTTATTAAGCGTTTTTGGTATAAATCTTTAAGCGACATTTCAAGCGTCTGCATACCAATACTCTGATTCATTTGAATAGTAGAATATATCTGAGTAGCTTTAGCTTCCCTGATAAGGTTTGCAATAGCAGGCGTAACGAGCATGATTTCCTGAGCCATCACACGACCTTTCTTTGTACCATCCGGTTGAAGCCGATGCAACAATGTTTGAGCAAAAACAGCTACAAGCGAATTTGACAGCTGTATACGGATTTGCTGTTGTTGACCTTCAGGGAAAACGTCTATAATACGGTCAATAGTTTGGCTTGCCGATGATGTGTGAAGTGTTCCGAAAACGAGGTGTCCAGTTTCAGCCGCTGTAAGTGCCAAAGCCATTGTTTCCAAGTCTCTCATCTCACCTACGAGTATAATATCAGGGTCTTCACGCAAGGCAGATTTTAATGCATTGGCAAAAGAACGTGTATCCTGACCGAGTTCTCTTTGATGAACAATACTTTTCTTGGATGTATGAACAAATTCTATCGGGTCTTCAATTGTTAAAATATGCTCAGAACGGGTATCATTAATATAATCAATCATAGATGCCAGGGTTGTAGACTTACCGCTACCGGTAGGACCTGTAACTAAAACCAATCCACGAGGTTTTTCTGCAGTTTTTCTGACAATTTCGGGTAAGCCCAGTTTTTCAAAAGAAGGAACCGTTGATTCTATAACACGAAAAGCAGCAGCATAATTGCCTTTATCTTTATAAAAGTTAACCCTGAAACGGCTCAAACCTTGGATACCGTAGGAAAAATCCAGTTCCCATTCTTGTTCTAGTTTACGTCTCTGTTCATTTGAAAGCATTGGAAATAGGAGGTTTTCAACATCGTCAGGAGATAAAGGCGGATAATCTAATCTTTGCAAAATACCGTCTATACGTATAACAGGCGGCAGATTTGAAGATACATGCAGGTCACTTCCTCCCTGCTCAACCACTTTTTCTAAAACTTCTTCTATTAACATTACTTATCCTCTTTTTCATCCATCCCATAGTATAATATAAAATGCACAACATGTAAAGTAAAAAGCGAAAAGTAAAATGTAAAAAGTAAACGAAAAAGAAGACAAGATGCGTGGAGGCGTAGATGCGTAGTTTTTAAACGGAACTGTTCACCTGTTTACCTTATAACCCAAATAATTTTCCATTTTTAATTTTCAATTTTCAATTTAAAAACCATTTTCTATTTGTTTTTTGCTTTTTTAATCTCTTAATCCGTTTATAACCCAGTCAACAAAGGCTCCTGCTGCTATAAATCCTAACAAAACCCCACCGGTTGCCGTTGCAAGCTTCCAAGTTGCCAGATTTTTAAATGTTGGCGTTGTAAGTTTTGTTATATTAACCTGTTGCCCCAAAGCTGCTGTGCATTCTGCATCCAAATCCCTTTTTACTTCAGCTGAAAATACATCGGCAAATCCCTTAATCCCGCCTTTAGTATGAATATCTGAAACAATACAGCCTGTACCTAAACCAAAACCAAGCCATTTACCGGCACTGGTTTTCTTCTCTTCATTACTGCTTCCGAATGCAAGATTATTTAAACCTATTTTTGCAACGTTCATAAAAAAATCCTTTTTGGGTTGTTTTTATTATACATAATTATAAAACATGTGAAAGAATTTTTTTGCTAGTTAAATGGATTAATTTTTTAGAAATATGTTACAATAAACTTATGATTAATAATAAATTAATAAAGATAGATGAGTTAAAACAAGAATTAAATTCTCTAAGACCGCTTGGCAAAGAACAATTAGAGAAGAGTTTACGGAAAAAGTTCCTTTTTCCTGTAAACTCTTATGTCCTGTTTCAAGCCTTGCCGCCGGCTATCCCGCAGCCGGCAAGGCTTTCACACTTCTAAGGTCGCATACGGAAAAGTCTCAATTTTTATCAAAATTGGACTTTTTCCGCATGCTCAAATATTAAAGCCATGTTTGATGTTGAACTTACTTATAATACAAATGCAATCGAAGGTTCAACACTTGATTATGCGGAAACAAAAATAATTCTTTTGGAAGGGCTTACAATTGGCGGGAAAACCACAAAAGAACACCTTGAAGCAATTAATCATAAAGATGCTATTGATTACATTGAACAAATAGCAAAAAAAAAAGACTAAAAATATTAAAAGAACTGATATATTAACTATTCACAGGATTATATTGCGTGGAATAGACAATGCAAATGCGGGTCATTACAGAATTTATGATGTTTATGTTAATAAAGGTAATGACAAAAGACATATGTTTCCGGCACCAAGCAAAGTTGAAAGTTTAATGGATAATTTTTACCTTTGTTTGAAAGAAAATAAGAAAATTCATCCTGTTTTACTTGCTGCACAAGCACATTTAGGTCTTGTATCTATCCATCCTTTCATTGATGGGAATGGCAGATGTGCAAGATTGCTCATGAATTTGATTTTAATCCAAAATGGTTATCTTCCCGCAATAATCAAAATGTCAAAAAGAAAAGAATATATTGAAGCCATCGAAAAAGCTGATAATAATGACTTAAATGAATTTTATAATATTATTGCCGATGCCCAAATAGAAAGTATAGAACTTTATCTTAACACTGTAAAAAATAATATTATATGGAAATAGCAACCGGTTTTTCTTCTGTAATTTGTACCATACCGTTTTCAAATCCTGTATCATTGCAAATTTGTTCTGTCCAAAGACGAATGATTTCTTCAACAGGCAGTTTGTAAGAAATCGGTTTATTTATTTTTACCCGAACATTTTGTGAAAAAGGTTTTTTTGTATAACCTTCAAAACCTATTATAGAAACAGGAATTATATCGGCTTTTGCATGTTTTGCAATTACGGCAAAACCTTTTTGTATATTTTCAATTTTTTTATTATCTTTAATTCCGCCCTGCGGAAAAATTCCCAATGACCAAGCCGGGGCTTTAAAAATTTCTTGAACTGTCTTAAAGGTTGCTATTTCAGGTTTTTGTCGGTCAACCGCAAAAGCCCCAAGTCTTTTTATCCACCAGGATAAATTGCAATCATCTACAAACAATTCCTTTTTTGCCATATAAGCAATCGGTTTGCATACAGAGCCGGAAAGCCAAACAGGGTCAAACATTGAAACATGATTTCCTGCGAAAATATGTCTTCCGTTTTCAGGAATATTTTCTCTACCTTCAGCTTTAACATTGTAAACAAGTTTTAAAAAAGGATATGACATTATGTAAACCACAAAAACTTGAAACAAAATTCTTAAAAAATGGTACTCATTAGCATATCTTTTTGCATAATTTTTTTCTTCTTTAAACTTAACCCAACTCATTTTTCACACCTCCATTGAAATAATATATTTAATTTGAGTAAGTATTATTTGTTTCCTGCGGAATATATTTAAATCCGGTTAATTGTTGTATTGCTTCAATCCATTTATTGAACATTTCTTCTGTATTATCGGAAAGCGGAATAACAGGTCCGATTTTTACGATTATTTTACCTGAAAAAGGGATTTTTGTCGGTTTATCAGTACCTATAATGCCTATCGGTAAGATATTACACTTAGTTGCTTTTGCCAGTCCGACAAATCCTTTTGTAACATTGTGAATTTCATTGCCTTTTTCTCTTGTCCCTTGCGGAAAAAGCCCCAAAACCCATTTTTTTGTATTCCTTATCGATTTGGCGGTTTTGATTGTTGAAAGTCCGACATTATCTCTGTCAACTGCAAAAGTACCAAGCCAATCAAGCATTACTTTTAAAAACGGATGATAAAAAAGTTCTTTTTTTGCCATATAAGCAACAGGGTTAGACAAAACATGACAGACAAGCGGAGGATCCAAAGTTGAAAGATGGTTACCCACTACTATATAATCATTGGTTTTTGGTATATTTTCCCTGCCGTAAACTTCCAGGCGATAAATAAAATGATAACTCAAACCGTACCAGAACTTTGTAACCAACCATTGCCAAAGCGTTCTGAACCAATTATAATCTTCAACCGTCCTGACCATATATTTTTTAATTTTTTCGGTTTTCTCTTTGTCCGTTAATTCTTCTTTATGTGCCATAAATCTCCGACTTCCTTTACCAAAATTATACAATAAAAACTTTTTTGTGTTAATATTGATTTAAGTGTTTAACGAAAGAGGTCTATATGTCAAAAGCTTTTAAAAGAGAAGCATCTTGTGCTCTGGAAAATGAATTATTTAAAAGTGTTGAAGAAAAGACACCTGACAGTATAAAAAAGCTTAGTCTTATTGATTTAAGCAATAAAAATGCTTTCACTTTTAAATTAAAACGCGAATACCTTTATCAATGTGATAAAGAAAAAAATCCGGAAGGTTTGGGATTATGGAAATGGTTTGAGAATTATGAGAAAGAGGCAAAAGTTTCAACAGCAGGCATTCGGGGACCTCAAAATATCATTTACCCGCAAGACACAAGGTTTCCGATAAATTTAATCGGTGTTACGCTCGCTACGGTTGCCAAAGCTCTTGTGATAAAAGAAAAAGGTTATAAAAATCCGATAAAGCTTGTAGGACGGGAAGTAAGATATAATTCGGACTTGTATTTAGAAGCTATTGCAAGAATTCAGGCAGCTTATGGAATAAAAACACTTATTCCGACGGGCAGGCAAACTATTCCGATTTGGCTTGCTTCTTTTTTGGTGTTTAAATTGGATTTGGTCGGAGGTGAATATATTACCTCAAGTCATGGAATTTCTGTCAAGAACGCAACCAAGGACTTAAACTCTCAAGGAGGACAGTATTTGCCCGAAGAATCAATGGAGTTTGTAAACAAAATCAGAGAAATTTTTGAACAAACCGAGAAAAAAGGATTTTATGAAATTCAATTTGCGACTACCAATGATAAACTTATTGACGAAAATACAATGGAGCTGCTTAATGACGGAGTTGACTTGTATGTTGACTATCTCAGAACAGGTGTTGCGAGAAAATTAAATATGGAGTTGATTGAAAACCTGCAAAATAAAATTGTAGTGGAAAACGTTGGAGGAAGTGCTTATCATACTCTCAGCCGTGTACTTAAGAAACTGAACGTTGCCGAAAAATTTGATTGGCTAAATATTGAAGAAGATCCGTTTTTTCATTCAATCGGCAAATATGAAACCGATCCTAAGGGCAAATGCTGTTTTTATGATTATTCTGTTGATGCAACCGTAATTTCAACAAATTATAAAGGTGAAAGGTATTTTCCCGTAATAGAGTCAATGAATTACAAAGAAAAACTTAAAAAATATCCGCTTAACACGGTTGTTTTAATAACAGATCCTGACCATGACAGACTTACCGTAACTCAGATAGAAAGTTCAAAAAACATTCCTAAACTTGAAAAAGCAGGTATTGACTACACAAAACTTTCAGAAGAACGGGTTTTAACAATTTTTACCGCAAATCAAGCGTTTTTAATGCTTATGGATTTTCGCTCAAAACAGCTTAAAACAATGGGAGTTTGGGATGAATTTCCGAGGTTTATTATTAAAACAACCGCATCTTCGCTTTCATGGGATGAATGGGCAAAAGCCAAAGGAGTTAAGGTAATAAATGTTCCTGTCGGGTTTAAAGAAATTGCCAATATTATGCAGAAAGTTGAAGCACAAATTAAAACAAATCCGTCTAAAGAAGTAATTTTACACGACATTTTCGGAAACAAAATTAATTTAGGAATTAACCCCAGACTGCTTTTTGCGGGCGAAGAATCAGGCGGAATGATTATGGGGCCTCCTAAGCTGATTTGTTCAAATGAAGGCTGCGATGCAATAGCAATGCGGGAAAAAAGCGCTACTGAAGCTATTATCGTGGCTTCTGCCCTAAGTGCAAAACTTGAAAAAGAAAATAAAACCCTGTCCCAATATTTTACAGAAGTTATTGAAGAAAACAATATTAAGGGCAAGTTTGACACAAGAGTCGATATTGCTTACTACAACGAGTCGGAACCCGATATTAAAAAATTAAACGAAGAAAAACAAGAAGGCGAAGAAAAACGTACTAAAAATGATTTGTTTTATTTAACCCTTGCCCTCGGTGTCGAGTTTAAAGTAATATCCTTGTCTCAGGCTAAGCATCTTTTAAAAGATGCCTTGCCCGAACTTGATTTTTCGGATTTAAAAGAAATAAAATTTGTCGGAGACGGTACTTATATGTTGTTTGAAAATAAGTTTGTGGAAATACGTCCTTCCGGCACAGATGCAAAAACAAAGGCTTATGCTGCAGGTTCCGATAAAACGGAACTTGAAAAATATACAAAAATTATGGGGTATTTCTCAGGCAAAAGAACTGATTTATATAACGAAACTGTCCCGAGGGAATTCTATAATACTGCTAAAGAAAAGGCAATGAAAGCTTACCTTGAGTTTGTTAATAAAGATGTTTAAAAATCTTATTTCGTACCTATTTGACACAACGAGCAAGGTACATGCTACTGTTCTTTGGAGCAGCAGCTCCACTTATTGTATAAGGAAAAAACGAATAATAGGCATAACGAGGAACATTAGTACTATCCGTTGAGGAATAGTAATAACTTGTCATATTTAATACTGATTTAATGCCGGCATTTTTGTTTGATGCCTGCCATAGTAATTTTAATTCGTTAATATTGGGCAAACGCCAACCTAAATCCGCACATGCTTTCTTTGCTCCCGCCCAACGATTATCTGCACAATAAATATTCTCTGATACTCCTGTCCCGCAAATACTGCTGTCATATGTCTTATCAGTAGTTGTATCTATTGCATTAAATGCTATATCAGCTTTTGAGACACACATGCTTCCAACCTGAACGCAGTCATCTCCGCCAAGTACGGCGTTGAGTTCACCTATGTCTTTGCCAACTACATTTGGTTTTTGATTCCCGTTTATATCATAAACTATTGCCACGCAAGAAGTTGTATTACCCGGAATAAAGCTTTGCCCTGTTGTTGATGAAGAATATATTGAACCTTCATTGCTTACCCAATCCAAATACGCACAACTCGGATTATACGAAACAATAGCATTTGTTCCATCCGCCAGACTAAGCCCCATCGTCGGTTGTGTCCATGTTGAATGTCCTAAATATGTTCCATCGGTTAAACCGCTTGTTGTTACGTCAGTTCCGCCTGAATTTTTAAATGTTGACACGAAACAGTCGGTTAAGTTTGTTGAGCTGCATCTTTTGGAAATTTTCATATATCTTTGTAAATTATCCACAAATGTTGCGGTAGTGATGTTCGTCCCGCTGGGTAAGTCACTGTTAACATTCATTTGTCTTGTTGTTTCATCTATTTTGGCATAAAAATTGTCTTTGGCTTTTGCCCAGGACATTTCATTTATACTTGTCATAATCTGTGGGATTACAAGTGCTGCAACTACGCCGACAATTGCCAAGGCAATTAAGATTTCAGCAAGAGTAAAGGCAGGTTTCAGAGCTATATGGCTCTTTTTTTTCATTTACAATATTCCTCTTCATAAATACTATTCTTAACTTACTATTTTTTTAAGAATTTGTCAAGAAAACTTAGTTTGTCCCCCAGGTACTGTTAACAAAGGTTGATGCTACGTGCCGTCCCTCCCTTGCGGAGGGACCGAAATCTTTGATTTCGAGGGAGGGTAAAAAACTTTGATTTTATTACATTTTCATCCCCCTTTGTTAACACTACCTAGTCTCTATTTCCTATTTTCTGTTAACTGGTTAAATAATCTTAATCAAAAACACGGTAACAAGTGAGAAATAGACTATTAACCCTAAGATGTCTATTGTTGTTGCAATAACCGGACCGGATGCAACCGCAGGGTCAATTTTGAAACTCTTAAGTGCAAACGGTGTAAATGTACCGACAATAGTAGCCATCGTCATATTTATAAGCATTGAAAGTCCTACCACTAAGCCAAGATAGAAATTTTCCCTCCATCCCCATGTAACAAGCGCAACCAAAATTCCAAAAAGCGTTCCGATAAGCACTCCGATAAACATTTCTCTGAATATATGTTTAAATGCAGAGCTTAATGTAACTTGTCCCGTTGAAAGACCTCTCACCATAAGGGTAATACTTTGTGTACCTATGTTTCCGCCTAAACCTGCCAGAAGAGGCATAAATATTGCAATAATAGGAACGGCATGAAGTGTTCCTTCATAATGATTGCCGACTTGAACCGCAACAAATTCTCCGATTAAAGTTATAAAAAGCCAAGGAGTTCTTGCACGAATTGAATTAAATATATTTCCTGACAAAATCTCATCTTCATCAACTACATCAGTTGAAATACCTGAAGATGTATAGATTTCTTCTGTAGTTTCCTCTTCAACAATGTCTTGAACATCGTCCCAGGTTATCATCCCCTTAAGCCTGTTATATAAATCAACTACAGGCAAAGCATTATATTGATATTTCATAAAAACATCGGCAATATAATCCTGAAAATCATCAACATGAAACCTCACAATGTCTGTAATCATTATGTCTTCGACTTTCTGATTAACTGCGGAGGTTAATAATTTACGAAGCGAAACAACGCCCAGAAGGTGGTTTTGCTTATCCACAACATAAACATAATAAAGTTCCAAACTGTCTTCCTGAGCCTGAACTCTGATTGAAGACAAGACCTCTTCTACCGTCATATCGACATTAACAGTCATAACAACAGGTGTCATAATACCGCCTGCCGTATCTTCGTTATATGTCAAAAGTTCTCTTACCTCGGCAGAGAATTTATCCGGCAGTTTATCTAAATAGGTTTCACTGTCTACATCTTCCATATCACCGAGAACGTCAGCCGCAGAGTCATGAGGTAGTTTTGAGATAATTCTTGAGGCTAATTCTTCGTCAATATCGCCTAAAATTTCAACCTGAAGCTGCGGAGTAAGGTATTCAATCATATCCGCTGCTTTTTCTTCGTCAATATTCTTAAAACATAAAAGACGTTCTTCGGGTTTTAATTCAGGAAAAATATCCGCCAAATCCGCAGAGTGAAATCCATCCAGCTCTT
>JAQVKX010000188.1 GCA_028694425.1 Candidatus Gastranaerophilales bacterium | reverse complement strand
GAAAGGTCGAGCTTAATGTTTTTGATACGCATAATTTCAGCTTCTACAAAAGCCGTTCCGGCAAAGCTCCAGCACGTTCCCGACCGATCCTGGCTTCTTACATCGGTGTGTGGCACTTCGGTGAGCATTTCAAACTGATAGATATTCTCGTTGTCTTTTTTGTCTTGTGCCTGAATGCTAACGAAAGCTATCAGTAGCACAGCGAAAATGATAAATTTTTTCATTCTGAAGAAGTTTTGGTTTATAACAATGGGATTTCCCCGTTTTTTTCCAGCCCAAAGTTAGGGTTTTCCGATTTTGATACAAAATGGGAAAGTAACCGGCTGGTTTTGGATGGGAAAGGGTTGGTTATTAACTATTGTGGATTTGCGAGGACTAAATTTCACTCAATAGCCGATGTCATATGAGATAACACGAAAAATATGTTTCATATCATCTTAATGCTTGACCACACTGCCATTAATCATGCCTTTTTTCTTCACTTGTCTTTTTAAGATTACCATATTTATTTTGCTTTTCTTCAAATAATCTCAACTGCTGCTTCAATTTGTAGTCTGATTTATTTTCAACGCTTTCCATTCCGGTTGTCCTTGCAGCGGCTGTAACTTCTCCCCAATTAATAAAATAGCTATCAAAATAATCTATTGGATATGTATTAAAGCTAATAACGTCTTCCCTCGTTGGAATTCTCCCAAGTTTCACTGATAAATCCTTAATGTATAACTGAAGCGTCTTTTTATCAACTTCATATTTCTGCTTTCTTAATCTTTGAACATAACTGTTTTTAGCTTTAGGAGTGGTATCTTGTTTTCTAAATGGGTCAATACCATTTTCCAATTCAGCATGCCTATTCAATGATATTTTATAGTATTTCTCTGATAATTCAATACCAAAAAACCTTCTATTCAATTTGGCCGCGCAAAGTGAAGTAGTCCCCGAACCATTAAAAGGATCCAAAACAATGTCGCCTTCATTTGTAAAAAGCGAAATTAGGCGGTTCATAAACATTGGAGGTAATTGAGTTGGATGGTCAACTCGTCTACTATTATGCTTTAGTCTGTGAATATCCCACCAGAGATTTGTAATTAACTCTTTATCATTTATAGATTCTTTTCTTCGCTTATTGATACAACTTGCTCTACTGCAATAAAATTCTTTCATCGTTGTCAAGCTATCATGCTCAATTGCAGAATGGCTATTTCGTGTCAATCCGGGGATGTTATCTGCTTTACCTTTAGTAAAACAAACAATTGAATAGTGAGCCGGCATTATCATTCGGACAGGAAGACTTAACCCTTCCCAAATGATCCAGTCTTGAAATGAAAGAATATTTTTTAAATGCTTAAAATGTCGTACTGCCCATTGTGGAATATTTAAAATCGCAACTGTTTTACCCGGTTTGACTACACGTGCTAACTCTGAAATCCATTTATCACACCAATTAAAATATTCGATAATATCTCTATCATCGTCCCAGCTTTCATATTTTTTGTTTACATTATATGGTGGATCTGCAAAACAAAAATCAATGCTATTTGATGGGATTTTTTTTAATCCTTCCAAACAATCTTGATTTATAATTAAAGAATTAGTATCACCTAAATACTCAAAATCATTTGTTTTAACATCTTTTTTTTCAAGCGAAACATCAGGGCTAACAGGAGCGTGTTTTGCTGTTAGGTCGATAAATTTTAAAAATTTATAAGGTTTAACTGCAAATAAATCTTGCAATCTTTCTTTTAATAAGTCAATGTCTTTACTATAGTCAATCTCAATATCTCTCCAAACATCTGACATTAATGTTCCATATTCATTATATAAGTGCTTTTTCCCGCCATAATCTTTTGTCGTTTTATCACAGTTTGGGCAAAAAGTATATCCGATTCTGGTTTTTGTATGCTGAAGTGTTTTTGAGTATCGTGTAATTATTATAAGTGCAGCGTGATGTTGATTTAAACTAAAATCTGTTTTTATAGGAGCGATTAACTTCACGCCAATCCATAATTTTAATTGCCCTAACGGTGTTAATTCAGATAAAAAGTGAGCAGCAAATACAGGCGAAGTTAAAATTGCAACTGTTGAATTTTTACTTGAGTTTTCAATGAATGAGTTTAATTCCTTAGTAAGGTTTTTTAAGTCAGGAATATTTGATTCGGAGATATAATAAGGTAGCTTAATAAACCAAACATCATTTTCAGAAAACTTTTGTAATGTGTCTACACCAGCATCAACTAACTGTAGTTTAATATTTGTTTCACTTTTATGAGCCATATTTATTTTAAAGTTTTGAGAAACTTAACCAAAGTATCTAATTCGCTATCCTGAAAAGTAACTATACAATCACTGTACTGACTAATTGTTTTTAAGGCAGATTGTCTTGCAAAGTTACCAGCTCCATCGATTACATAAGCTATCTTATGACCGCTTGCGTGTAATAATTCTTGTCGTGCTTGCGCTTGTCCTGCTTTTCTTTCGATTGTTGAATTGGTTGTTACTTGGAAACTTACTTCAACGGCACAAAACTTGCCTGATGGTGATTTCACCACAATATCAACAGATAAAGAAGTTCTTTCATTCTGGCTAACTTCAGGTAAGTGGTCTTTGTTTATACTCCAATTTGGAAGTTTTGCTTCCAAATATTCCCTGACATAATGCTGTGTCAATTGCCCTAATGTATTTGCTTCTGCCCCTCCAGTAATTCTACTTACCCAGATATATCTTTGTTTTACAAAAGTTTCTAATTCATTTGTTTTTCCTAACATTGTACCAATTATACATTTTTCGATGATTTCGTTTGGAATATTATCATTGATTGATGAACCGCCGAAAAGCAACAACATACAAACATCTTCCATAATTGGATTTAAATCAATCGATTTTATTAATCCTTCACCATCTGCTGACAGGTTTTTGTTATTCCAATTAGATTTGTCTGTTAGTGTTTGAAATTTATAAGTAAAAGTTTTACCATCCCAAATAAATTTCATTCCTTTTTTAAACACTTCAGGAAGCTCCTTTTTAAATCTCATTAATTTCTCGCCACCAATGTCTGAAAGAACAATTAAATGCTTTAAAAACAAGTTACCGGATAAAGTTTTTGTACTTAAAAGTGTATCTTTCCACTTAAAAGGATTCGCATCGGAAATATTTAGAAGACTAATAAATTTGTCTTGTGTCTCAATAAGTTTTGGGATAATACTAGCGTTTTTTTCCTTAACCGAAATTTTTTTGGGCCAAAATTTTAGTGCCCTACTTTCTAAATCTTTAATATCTCTCATGAATCTTATTTTAGCATCACAAAAATAGTTTTTTAATCTAAGGGTTTAAAGATTAATCATAAAGTGCTAATCGGAAAATAAATAGTTTACTGTTTATTTATTATACTTTTGTGCTTGTCATTTTAGGTTGGTTTACAAAAGGTTTACACAAAAAACAGCGCAACCCCAAAAACACTTACCAAAGCACCGATATAATCAAGCATACCAACTTTCTGTTTGAAGAAGATAGCGGCCGGAGGAATAATTAAAATAGGAACGATGGCCATCAGGGTAGCTGCAATTCCGGTTGAGGTGTATTGAATGGCAACCAGCGAAAAAGAAACACCAAGAAAGGGCCCGAAAAATGAGCCTGAAGTAATGCCCCACAAGGCTTTGGTATTTTTGAATGCCGTGACAATAAGCGGCATTTTACCCCAGAAAAGAATGATCAGGGCAAAACCTAAAAAACCAGCAATTATCCTGATTTGTGTCGAAGCAAAAGCGTCGTAATCCTGCATGCCGTATTTGCTGAGCACCAGACCTCCGGCTTGTCCTAAAACGCCCAGGAAGGCGTAGAATAATCCCTTGATGGGATATTTAAGCTGAATTTTTTTTCCTTTTTCACGGCTGAAAATAGTGATGGCGATGCCGCTAACGGTAAGTGTCATACCGGCCAGATGCATCCAGCTCATGCGTTCGTTTAAAAAGAAAAAACCAAGCAAGGCGGTAACCGGTGGCACAAAAGTCATTATCAGCATGGCGATCCGTGAGCTGATCAGGCGGTAGCTATGAAAAAGAAAATAATCGCCAAACACAAAACCTACCAAGCCCGACAAGCTCA
>JAQVKX010000187.1 GCA_028694425.1 Candidatus Gastranaerophilales bacterium | reverse complement strand
TACGGATACTTCTCCCCTTATCATCAGGCTGAAAGGAATGGTAGAACAATAAACCTTCATAAAAGAAGGAAGTATATTAATATTAATCATTTAAAAAATTTTCGTTATGAAGAAAAAAATTCTTTCGGGCATATTTGCCCTTGCACTCCTGGTAGCCACAGGCTACGGAGTGAGCAAAAGTGTGAATGGCAATGCCGATCTTTCTCTCTTGGCATTGAGTAATGTGGAAGCGCTGGCACAAGATGAGTCTGGTGAAGGAGGAATGGCAAATGTTTGTTGCCCAATTTGGAATGTTACAGTAGAAATAGGAGGAACTTTATGGCCAAAAGTAACTTGTAGTACGGGCGGTAGCTATAAATGTGAAGATTGTCCTTGCCAAGGCTAAAAGTTTTTTTAAATATCAATGGGTTCAATTTTATAGGGCCCATTGATATGTGAATATTATAATCATTAAGTAATATGGGAAAAAAATTATTTTTGTGTTTTTCTTTGCTGATAATTCTCCTATCATGTAAAAACACAACAAAGCACAATGAGACTACAATTACAACGGTGGATACACTTTTCATTTGCAATTTAAACGAAAATAAAGAAATCATCAGCCAAATTGATGATGCCGATTTTTTAAATGATTCAATATTCGTTATCATTTCAAATAAACAAATTATCAAATACAGCACCTCCGGCGATCAACTAGATATAATTACCCATATAGGTAACGCGCCTCATGAATACATTACCCCATCTCTGATAAGTGTCTGCGATTCTTCTATTTTTGTTTGGTGCAGTAGCTCATTAAAGCTCATTCAATACAATACCGAAGGAGAATTTATAAACGCAATTACGGATTATCGTAAGGCAATAAAAAATTTTGCCGTTTATAACAATGAATTCGTTTTTTTCTACAAAAATGACGGTACAAAAGAAGGTATAATCGACGTATACGATATCAAGAAAAAGCAGATAACCGCTTCAGTTGGCAATTACTCCGATGAAGATTTATTACTTTTAATGATGAGATTTAAACCACAGATTATTATACAGAATAATTATGTATATTTTATCAGACCGAGTAGGTTAAGTATTTATAGATTTAATGTAAAAGATTTTAAATTAGAAACATTTGCAGATATCGAGGATAAAGAATATTCTATAAGCAAAGTTGATAATGCAAGAGCAGTTATAAATACGCAAAGAGAAAAAGCTTTTGAATATATCTATAAAAATAGTTTGACAGACAACCTTTTTCATACCGGTAACGGATTGATTGTAAAATCAGAAATAGGCGAATATGTTATAAATGAAAGAAAAAAAGAAATAAACAGAAGTTACCGGTTTAATAAATTTTATCTATGGAATGACGGACAACTGAACAACGTATGGAAAACAACAGTGTCACCCTGCCATTATACCTATATCAATTATAAAGACAGTGTATTTGTTATCCAAAATACGTTGTACAATGAGGTTGTTCCTAATAAATTATTTAAAATAATATTTACCAACGAGATTTCCTAGTTTTCTGATTGATAAGGACAATAAAGTGGTTTATATCGGCAATCCTGTTCATAATCCCCGCATCAGGGCGATGTATTTACGGCAGGTGACGAAAAACCGGTATGTTGCTGACTCAGGGCTTTCAAGAAATACACGTATCCGGATAGAACAAACCGACTTTGATCTTGGAAAACTAAAGCAAGGGAATGCGGCTACGGTTTCCGTTTTTTGCAATACGGATATTTCTCCCCTTATCATCAGGCTGAAAGGAACGGTGGAACAATAAACCTTCATAAAAGAAGGGATATCTTAATATTAATCATTTAAAAATTTTCGTTATGAAGAAAAAGATTCTTTCGGGCATATTTGCCCTTGCACTCCTGATAACCGCAGGTTACGGAGTGAGCAAAAGTATGAAGAGTACTGCCAACCTCCCGGATCTACTTTTAGCTAATGTTGAAGCATTAGCACAACTTGAAAACGGTTGTGATGAATGTCATGTGGATAATTATGGGAGAAAACCGAGAACCGAAAGTTGTAAATTAGAATTAGGTGGCGGTTGGTTCACCACTAGCGTACAAAGAGTCTGTGACATTACTGCTGACGCGTCACAAAATTGCATCCCCGTTGAATGTGGAGGTTATTTTTAAACTTATATTACCTGGTTATGCGTGGAATTGTTAAAATTTTATGGTTTCTTTTTGTAATAAGTTTTTTTTGTAGTTGCGTCAATAAAGAGAGAACAAAGCATCGACCAGATTTTTCATCCGTCAGAAAAATCGACATTTCTGCTGACATCTCAAAGGATGAGATTCAGGGTGTGATAGAGTTGGATTCATATGTTCCGTTATCAAATGAAGCATTGATAGGTGAAATTAAAAGAGTAATTATTTACAATGATCTGCTTTATATCCTCGATAATGAGCCTAAGATTGTATGTTTTAATATGAAAGGAGAGGTGATTTTTATGATTGACTGTAAGGGCGGCGGTCCGACAGAATTTCAAAACCTGAAAGATTTTGCAATTGACGGCGACTCGAAAAGAATTATCGCTTTTGACAATGAAAAAAGAAGACTGTTTTTCTATGATATGAAAACAGGGAAACATATATCCAGCATCTCGACCTTTTACATGTCCCCCACCGAGATAGCATACATTGACAGCGGATTCTTTTTCAAAAACATGGATACACGGTTTGATGTGCAGCAAAATCATCAGTTTTACCTTTTGTACTCAAGCAATGGGGAACAAATTGATACAATGTTTCTGCCTCATAATGCTGTTGCCGATTTTAACTTTGATCTGAAATCCTTTTTTTACAACGATGGCAACCTACTTTTCGTTCGTCCATTCGATAACATCGTTTACGCATTGCAAGAAGCCGGGATCATTCCCATATATGAAATTAATCTTCCGAACCCGTTGCCAATGAAGAAAATTAAAGAAAAAATGAGACATACTGATATTCCAAAATCCAGTTACAGTTATGGAATAGGCGACGTGTATGTAGCAGGAAAAACACTGCACTTCACATTTGCAAAAGATGGATTCGTTGTCAGCACCTTCTTTGACCTATCAACAAATACTTTGCTATATAACGGCATAAGAGTCTTGGGTAATGCAAGGGAAAGTTTACCTTTCTATTCAATAATAAACGGGGTTTACGAAGATAAATTCTTTGCACTTGTGTCGGCGTCATCAATCGTAGAAAGAAGAACAGCACATCCGGAGTTTTTTCACGGAGAGTTATCAAGAATTAAAGAAGAAGATAATGCCGTATTGGCTTATTTCTCGGTTAATTCCACAAGATTTGTGCAGAAAACCACACAGAAATAAACTGACAAACTTCCACTATTGCTGAAAACAGAATTGAGACGGATAATTTTTTGGCCAATCCGATTTTATACTTTTCATTTGCATAAATACAAAAACCAATTCGGTGGGATGGATTCAATTTCTGTAAACAATAAAGAGTAAAACTCCTCAAAGGAGGAGTTTTTTTTAACAACTTTAAATTCAACAAAATGAAAAAGAAAGTTTTATCAGGGTTATTTGCCCTCGCACTCCTGATAACCACAGGTGACGGAGTGCAGAAAAGTATGAAAAATGATGTCGGATTAAGTGATTGTTTATTTGGCGTTGGCAAATGTGGAAGCTCTGGCTGACAATGAGTCTGGTGAAGGATAACGTATCACTTTGTTATAATAATCTTGAGGGTCATCAAGGTGGACTTGCAAACTTATTTGATACAAAAAGTTAAGCGACATTTTTAATTGATTCTTTTTTACGATTATACTGTTCCCAAAATTCATCAATGGTTAAGTTACCCAATGCTGAGAATCTCCTTTTATGATTATACCAGGATTCAATATATTCAAATACATCTAAGCGCATTTGCTCTTTTGTTTTAAGCTTGGTTCCATAAATCAACTCGGTTTTGAAAGATTTAAAAAAACTTTCAGCCACCGCGTTATCCCAGCAGTTGCCTTTCCCGCTCATACTTTGATCTACCCTATAGTACTGCAACAAATTAACGGTTTGTTTGCAGGCATATTGAATTCCCCTGTCAGAGTGAAAGATCATCCCTTCTTTAAACGGTCTGCTA
>JAQVKX010000022.1 GCA_028694425.1 Candidatus Gastranaerophilales bacterium | reverse complement strand
ATAAACTATTAACCTTATCACCTTATAAACTAAAAAGGAGTTATCATGTTACATTGGCATATACTTTTAATTGCAGGAATAGTATTTCTGATAATAGAGATTTTCACTCCTGTTTTATTTTTCTTAAACTTTGCTTTAGCTTGTTTTTTAACGGCAATTCTAGCTTTGTTTATAATTGATTGGAATATCTTAATACCTGTTTTTGTGGCATTTTCGGCTATATTTTTAATATTCTTACGTCCATTATTGGTTAAAGCAAGAACTAACGGACAAAAAACAGGTGTTGAAGAAAAATACATCGGCAAAACAGCAAAAGTTGTCGAAACAGTAACTTCAACAAGCGGCGTGGTTTCTATTTATGATGAAAGATGGAACGCACGTTCAGAATCAGGTGAAGAAATTCCCGCCGGAGCAGAAGTTAAGATTGTAAGAAATGAGAGTTTATTACTATATGTGGAAGAAGTAAACGGTAAATAGAAAAGAAGACAAGAGGCGTGGATGCGTAGAGGCGTAGTTTTTAAACTAAACTGTTCACCTATTCACCCATTCACCTATTCAACTTCTTAATCACTTAATCACCTAATCACTTATTCACTTTAAAAAGGAGGCATTATGTTTTTATTATGGATTTTAATTGCGTTGGCAATTGTTTATGTCATCAAGGGCGTTGTTATTGTGCAACAAGCAGAAGTTGTTATTATTGAAAGACTTGGGAAATTTGAAAAAATTCTGCAATCAGGACTGAATTTTATCATCCCTATTCTGGAAGCACCGAGAGGTATGTCCTGGAAAGTTACTCAAAAAGGACTTGACGGTTCGACTTATTCATTTATCAAAGAAAGAACAAAAATCGATTTGAGAGAAGCAGTTTATGATTTCCCTCGCCAAAACGTAATTACAAAAGATAACGTAACTATAAGCATTAATGCTATTATTTATTTTCAAATTATCGACCCTAAAAGTGCGGTTTATGAAATCCAAAATTTATCTGATGCGATAGAAAAATTAACTCAGACTACATTGAGAAACTTGGTAGGTCAACTCGATTTGGACGAATCTTTGGTTTCGCGTGACAAAATCAATCACGAACTGCGTGCTATTTTGGACGAAGCAACAAACAAATGGGGCGTAAAAGTTAACAGAGTTGAGCTTCAAGACATTATCCCTCCGACAGACATTCAGCAGGCAATGGAAAAACAAATGAGAGCCGAAAGAGATAAGCGTGCAAATATTTTGGAAGCAGAAGGTTTAAAACAAGCTGCAATCTTAAAAGCAGAGGGTGATAAATTAGCTCAAATTAATAGAGCAGAAGGTGATAAACAATCTGCAATTTTAAGAGCCGATGGAGATGCTCAGGCAAGAGTAATTAATGCAACAGCAGAAGGTAATGCAATTAAAATTGTTATTGATGCAATTGACGGAAAAGGTAAACCTGACCAATACTTAATTGCAATGAAATATCTTGAAACATTGGAAGCAATTACCACAGGCGAAAACAACAAAATTGTCTATATGCCTTATGAAGCAACCGGCATTTTAAGCTCGGTTGACGGTATAAAAGAAATGTTCAAAGGAACAGCAAAGTAATTTTGGGCTTAAGAATTTAGATATGAACTACCTCTCCTGCAAAGGAGAGGTGGAAATATCTAATTATTTTTCAGATTTACTGTCAATTTTGTTCAACAATAATCCGAATAAAATACTGTCTACAATCCCTAAATACGCTGCTTCAACAACATTATCGGAAACTCCGACCGTATCCCAACGATTATAACCGTCAGATGTTTCAATTTGCACACGGGTTTTGGCACCTGTTCCTCCGGTTGAATCCAAAATTCTTACTTTAAAATCAGCCAATTGAAATTTCTTAATCTCCGGATAAACAGGGCTTAAAGCTTTTCTTAATGCGTTATCAAGAGCATGCACAGGTCCGTCGCCTTCGCTAACGGTGTGGATTATTTCTTGACCGATTTGGATTTTGACCGAGGCTTCCGAATTGAATTTTTCGCCCGCATGCAAAGTAGTATCCGTAATTACCCTAAAACCTTTGATTTCAAAGTATTTAGGCATTTGCCCGAGTTCATTAAGCAGCATTATTTCAAAAGATGCATCGGCATTTTCAAAAGTAAATCCTTCATTCTCAAGAGTTTTAATGTGTTCGATGATTTTTGGAATATAATCCTCGCTAACAGTTGCTCCAAGCCGTAAATTATTAAGTTTTTCTTTTATGCTTGCGGTTCCGGCTTGGTCACTGACTAAAATTCGCCTTGCATTTCCAATACTTTCAGGCGAAATATGCTCATAAGTATTAGAATTTTTAATTACACCGCTGGCATGGATTCCGGCTTTGTGTGCAAAAGCACTTCTGCCGACAAAAGGAGCGTGTTCGTTTGCTTTTTTGTTTGCAATTTCGTCTATTTTTCTTGAAACATGTACCAGTTTTTCAATATTTTGACCGATAACGTCTCTGCCCATTTTTAATTGCAGGTTTGGAATAATTGAACAGAGGTTTGCATTTCCGCATCTTTCGCCGTAACCGTTTATTGTGCCTTGGACTTGAATTGCACCGGCTTCGACTGCCGCAATGGAATTTGCTACTGCAACGTCACCGTCATTATGTGCATGTATTGCTATTTTTGCATTGGGCAAGCCTTCTTGAACCGCTTTTATTATTTTGTAAATTTCCGTGTTAATGCATCCGCCATTGGTATCGCATAAAACAATCCGTTCTGCACCCGCTTCATGAGCCGTTTTTACCGTTAATAAAGCATATTGGGGATTGCTTTTGTATCCGTCGAAAAAATGTTCCGCATCAAAAAAAACCGTTTTACCCTTTGAGATAAGGTATTCTATGGAGTCTTTAATCATATTTAAATTTTCTTCAAGCGTTGTGCAAAGAGCTTCTTTAACCTGAAAATCCCAACATTTTCCGAAAATAGTGATAATTTTTGTGTCAGCTTCGACGAGCATATTTAAAACATTATCTTGGGCTGCAGTTGAGTTGGTTTTTCTTGTGCAGCCGAATGCGGTAATCTCGGCATTCTTAAGTTCAAGGGATTTAATTTGATTAAAAACCTCAATGTCTTTGGGATTTGCACCGGGCCAACCCGCTTCGATATAGGTTACGCCTAATTCATCAAGAAGTTTAATAATTTTTAACTTGTCATTAACGGAAAAAGCAATCCCTTCGGCTTGTGCACCGTCTCTTAAAGTCGTATCATATATCTCAATCTTAGTCATCCTTTGCTCCCTTAGTAAATATATTTTATCAAGAAATTATAATAATTTAAGCACTTTCTTTTATAAACAAATGTAAATTTTTTTTAAAAAAACGGCAAAAAAATTTTTATCGGTTTTATAACATGTAAAGAGGTAACTAAATTTAATTAATAAACGGAGTTAAAGAGTATGCAAGTACAAAGAATACACAATTTTATGTTAACAAAAGGTTATTCCGAGAATAGCCAACCTAAAACAATGGGTGTTGATAATAAATATTCTACCCAAGTAACAAATTCATTGCCCAATCATAACCAAACAGCATTTGGAAGTGAGGTTTATTGGCCTAGAAACAGTTTTAATATTATGAGAGAAGTTTTTGATAAGGCACTTAATCCAAAAAGAGTTATACCCAATCGGGCTAAGGAATTGATGCTTATTGGCCTAATGTTTCCTCCTAAATACACAGATCTTCTAACAACTAAGGTACGGTATGGTATTAGAGAAGGAGTTGGCATTTTTTCTAACTTAAAAACGGAAGATTTATTTTCAATACTTTATGGGGGAACTTCAAGACCTTACCAACAACAAGCAGGTAGGGAATTCGTACATGAATTTTTAAGTGGTACTGGAGCAAATGGCGGTTCCGCACTAATACACTTAGCTAATCAAGAAGAGTTAAGAGGAATTTTAAAGGCATTAGGTGAATTATATCCAACAAAGTCTAAACAATTAGAAGAATTTTTAAGTTTGTTAATAATAGAAACCCATTCTACCGGTGATACTCCTCTTCATATGGCAGATATGCCAAGAACGAAGGTGATTTTAGATGCTATAGTTGATTTATGCGAGGGTAATACTGAAAAAGCAAAGTTAATAATAATGACATTGCTTAACCGACCTTCAGGTGGAAGCGGAGCAATACCGCCTCTTCGTAATCCTTTAACAAAAATTGGCCATGACAGGGAGGCCAAAGTTCAGCCAACTCTGGATTATGTAAGAGCGAAGTTTGATGATGAAACAGCTGATGACCTTAAAGTATTAATTGATGCAAACAGACCGGTAGTAGAAGGTAGCATAGCCAGAATGCAGGCCTGGAATGATGAGGCCATGAGAATAAGGGAAAAATATGCTGCCACAGCACGGCGTATGGCAGGTATAGAAACCTGAATGTTTTGGGATTAACTGACAAAGATAAGTTAGTAGGTTGGGCTGAAAGGCTTGTCTTTGTGGAGTTTTACTTGAATTTATACTTTTAAACCCAACATCTGAGAATTAATTTACAATTTTGTTGGGGTAAAAAATGCAAATTGAATTTACAAAACACAGCTTAAAGCTTTTTACCCAACCTACCATCCTTCGAAACGCAAGCGGTAATTGCATCAATGAGACGTTTTGCTTTAATTATTTCAATACCTTTGATATTGGCGGGAATTCCGTTTGCGTTGGGGATAATTGCTTTTTTAAACCCGAGTTTTTGGGCTTCGGTAATTCTTTTCTCAATATTGTTAACGGCTCTGATTTCGCCGGAAAGCCCGATTTCACCGATTATTACCGTATGTGTATCGACCATAACATCTCTTGCACAAGTCGCAACCGCAAGTGCAATACCTAAATCCGCCGCAGGTTCAGAGATTTCGACCCCGCCGATTACATTTACATAAACATCTTGTTTAGAAAGATTTAACCCGACCCTTTTTTCCAAAACCGCAAGAATTTGCAAAACTCTGCTGAAATCAACACCGTTTGCAACTCTTCTCGGACTGGGATAAGGTGTTGTTCCCACCAAAGCCTGAATTTCAACCAAAAGCGGGCGGGTGCCTTCATTTGTTGCTATAATAACACTGCCGGGTGTTGTAATCTCCGAGTGTTCATTTAAAAACAGCTCGCTCGGATTTAGCACTTCAGTTAATCCGCTTGCACCCATTTCAAAAATCCCGACCTCGGAAGTATTGCCGAACCTGTTTTTCACGGCTCTTAACAGCCGATAAGACTTGTATTTGTCGCCTTCAAAATAAATTACCGTATCGACCATATGCTCTAAAACCTTTGGTCCTGCGATATTTCCGTCTTTGGTAACATGCCCGACCACAATTACGGTAATGTTTTCGTTTTTAGCCGTTTGCATCAAAAAATTACAGCATTCTCTTATTTGAGAAACACTTCCTGCCGAACTTGGCATATTTTGAGTATAAATTGCCTGAATACTGTCTACAACAACCACATCAGGTTTAATATCGTCGATTTCTTTTTTTATCAATTCCAAATTTGTCTGAGGGTAAATATAAAGACTTTCTGTCTTTATATTAAGTCTGTCTGCCCTCAGTTTAATCTGATTGGAAGACTCTTCGGCGGAAACATAAAGGATTTTTTTGCCGTTTTTGGATAAAAGGCCGCTTGTTTGCAGCAAAATTGTTGATTTTCCTATCCCCGGGTCTCCCGCAATCAGTACAAGAGAACCTTGAACAAGTCCGCCGCCTAAAACCCTGTCAAATTCAGAGATATTTGTACTCATTCGAATTTCTTTACTGAGTTCGATTTCATTTAGTAAAGACGGTTTTTGCAGGTTTAAGAAATCAGCATTAACAGGTTTTCGGCTTGAACTTTGTTGGATTTCTTCAACCAAACTGCCCCAAGTTGAGCATTCGGGACATTTTCCTAAGTACCCTGCCGTTTCATACCCGCATTCCTGACATATCCATTTTGTTTTTAATTTAGACATAAATTAATTTTAACATAAAGAGATTTTATTTTTTCTTTCCGCAAGCTCACCCTCAGTTGTAATTTTTTCGACGGGAGTTTTTATTATTTTATTAAGACATTCTTGATAAGTATTGATTTCAATAATTTTATCAAGTAACAGTGAATTTTTAGTTACGTTTAAAACGGTTTGATTTTCTTTTACCGCAAAAACTTTTATTCCTCGTTTTATTGCTTCAAAAACAGGAACTGAGCCAAGTGAATTATAGGGCATTACTAAAAAATCCAGGTCTGAAACAGTAAGAAGCAAACTGTCATTTTGATGTGAAAGGATGAATGGTTTTAAAAGTGAGCAGTGAGCAGTGAGCAGTGAACAGAAAATTTTCCATTTTCCATTTTCCATTTTCCATTTATTCTTTTCTTTTTTTTCTCTTTGCTTCGCTACAATCCTCGGTGCTTGGCTTAAACCTATTAAAATACAGGGTAAAAATGTCGGAGTAATGTATTCAGAAGCAGATTTAGGGTCAACAATTTTTGTCGAAATCGAAAAATCTTCAAATGCAGGTGCATGAGCTGCAGGAACACGTAATTCCTTGGAAATATAATGAGAAATAATCGCTTCTAAACCGCCTATCGGGTCTACTCCGATGCCGCTTTCGTAAGCTGTATTTTGATTATCGTCTTTAAACTTACAAACAATTGCAACAGCTTCGGCACCTTGTGATAAAAGATTTTTTGCACTTTTTAAAATGGTTTCGATATTATTTATTTTTCCGGTAGAAATTCCTGATAAATCAACAAAAAAGTCCGTTTCTAAAACCTTTTGCGTAACTTCATAAATTATATCAAGATCATAAACCGTTTTTACGGCGTTTATAGTATTAATATGAATATTTAAAACAGCCTCTGAGATACCTTTGTCAAAAACAACGCCAACCTTGTTTTTAGCCGAAGGTACCAGACCGATATTGCCTTTAAAAAATTCATCCAGAGAATAACCCTCAACATAAAGCATATTTTCTGTAATTCCCGAAAATCCTCCGGCGTTTACAACATTAGGGTTTACAATCAGAGTAGAAACTTCGGCAAACCTTCTTGCCCAAGTACTTGCATCCCCTGCATATCCTCCGATTGATGCCCCTACACCCGTAGGTACAATAAAAGCACCTAATTTACGGTTTTTACAAAATTCCTTGCACATAAATTAATTATAAATCAAAAAAGAGGCATTTGCCTCTTTTTTTGTGTCTCTTTTCTTCTCTCGTCTCTTTATCTCAAATTACTAGCTTTGTGCGTACTTGAAGTCGCTTTGAACATTTTGTTTCAATGCAGATTTAAAACTTTCTTTGTAGCTGCTTGTTGCCTTAATTTCAGTTTCAAGTTGTTCTTTTCTGATTTCAAGTTCGCTTTCCCATTCTGTTATTTTTGCCAACTCGAGTTCATAATCGTCTTGGATTGCATCCATAACTTCATCATAATCTTCTTCCGAGTAGCATTCTTCTCGTGCTATTTGCTTTAACTCACTTGTTTTTTGAACAAGTTTTGTCATTTTTCTGCTTGCACCGGTAATATCTGTCATAATATCCGTTAACTCGTTTGTCAAATCGGATTCTTGTTGAGTATAAAAATTAATTGTTGCTTGAATTCCCGTAAAAGCCATTTTTATTACCTCTTTGTTTATGTCTTATATATATAAAGTAAAAAGTATATACTTAATTTCAGAAAGTATATACTTTCTTTACATTTTGTTACATAATAGAACCTGCGTAAATATTACAAATTTCATATTTTCAGTGGATGGTCAACAGCTGAAAAATATGAGAATATTGTTGTCGGGGATTAGTGTAATTTCATGTACGGAGGTGAGAAGGTTGAATTTAACTGCTATTTTTGCACTTTTGGCAGGTTTGGTGATGGTACTACTTACACAAGCCTTTGAGGGCAGTTCTATTTTGGTTTTAATACAGCCGACAGCGTTTTTTATTGTAATAGGCGGAACTTTCTGTGCAGCACTTTTAAATTTTAATTATGAAACCATAAGAAACGCTTTTAATAATGCAAAAAGTATTTTTTACAAAGAAGAAAACAGAACAATGAAGGTTTTGGAAGATATTGTAAAATTATCCTATTATGCAAGAAAAAACGGGGTTTTTGCACTGCAAGATGTTTTAAGCAGTATTAATGACGGTTTTCTTGCCCGTGGATTACAGTTAGCAATTGATTTAAATAATCCTCAGCTTTTATATGATGTTCTTTCATCAGAAATTGCTTATGAAGAGGAAGAAGAACTTATAAGTTCAAGGGTTTTCGAAGCTCTTGGCGGTTATGCACCGACTTTCGGGGTTGTCGGTGCAGTTATGGGACTTATACATGTAATGTCTAATATACAAAATATTCAAACCCTGGGTAATGGAATTGCAACAGCTTTTGTTTCCACTTTATACGGTGTAGGCTTTGCCAACTTGGTTTTACTTCCGATTGCAGGCAATCTTAAACAAAAAACGAGGGAGAAAATATTATTAAAAGAAGTTATGTTGCAAGGAATTCTTTCAATCGTAATGCAGGAAAACCCGGCAATAATCGAGGAAAAATTGGTTTCGTACTTAAAATTTCACCATAAAAAGTGAAAAATGAAAGAGGTTATAGGATTATGGGGTTATAAGGTTATAGATTAACATGATATTGTAGAGGGAAATATGAAAATTAAAATTTTGCTTCGCAAAATTTTAACCTATCACCCTATCACCCGATAACCTTATAACCCCAAAAGAAAATTATGAACAAAGAATATTATACTAACAACAAAGACTATATAAACCGCTGGGTGGTATCATATGCGGATTTTGTTACCATGCTTTTGGCACTCTTTATGGTAATGTATGCCGTTCTCAGGATAGATAACCAAAAATTAACGGAATTTCAAGGTAAAATGCAGCAAACTTTTACCGGCAGTTCAAATGTTACGAAATATCAAGCAACCCAAGTAGAAAAAATATTAAAGGATAATCTTTCTCAATCAAAATCGGTAAAAATTATTAAAAGTGATAAAGGATTGATTATAAGAGTAAATAACCGTGTTTTATTTGATGAAGGTTCAGCATCAATAAAATCTGATGCCCAACAAACACTTAACGAAATTGTTAACGTATTAACAAAAATAGACAATCCTGTTATAATAGAAGGGCATACTGATTCAACTCCCATAAAAAATGCAAAATACCCTTCAAATTGGGAACTATCTACCGCTAGGGCTACTAATATAATCTCATATATAACAAATACAGGGAGGATATCGCCAAATAGGTTGCGTGCAGTGGGTTATGGCGAATATATGCCGATAGAGGACAATACAAAAATTAGTGGTAGAATGTTGAATAGAAGAGTTGATATAATAGTGTTAGAGAAATAAGAAGAAAGCGGAGATGAAAAATGGGAAAACCAAATCAACCTAAAGACATTAAACCTAAAGCAGAAGGTGAAGAAGGAGGAGCTAAGGCAAAAGTTCAAATTGATGAGAATGTGAAAGTAATCATCATTAATTTGTTAACAACAGTCTTGATTTGTACACTTTTTCTAAGTGTTAGTTACATTTTAATGTCAAACCTTTTAGATTCAAAACTTGCTCATAGAATGCCTGCCGGAGATGAAGCAACAGCTGATACATCAGGAGAAGATACAAGTTCTGAAGAAATGCAGCATGGTTTTATTTTAGACTTAGGCGACTTTATATTGAATTTGAGCGATGTGTCACCAAGAAAATATTTAAAAGTCAATGTAGCCTTGGAAGTTTCAACAAGACCGGAAGATACTGAAGCTGCACCTAAAGCCGAAGGCGGACATGGCGGGCATGGCGGAGAAAGTGCTCCTGCTGTTAGTCCGTTAGAAACGGAGATGGCTCAATTTAAACCTGCAATAAGAGATGCAATTATTACAACTCTGTCAAGCAAAACTGCCGCAGAACTTTCAACTACAGCAGGAAAAGAATTGGCTAAAGAACAAATATCAGAAGCCGTAAATGGTATTTTTGCAGGTGAAAGAGATGTGCTAAGAGTTAGTTTCGGACAATTTATAATCCAATAACGAGGGGAAATGGCAGAAGCACAAACAACAGATGAAGAATTACATAATAATCCGCTTTCGCTTGACGGAATGGCAAGTGAAAGCGTTTATAATCCTTATTCAGATGATAACAATGAAGATGATTATAAAAAGGGTTATAAATTATATAATTTCAGGCGTCCCGATAAATTTTCAAAAGACCACTTGAGGGCATTGCAAGATGTACACAGGGAATTTTCGAGACAGATTTCGCTTGTTTTAACAGCTTATTTGAGAATGCATATTGAAATAGACGTGGTTTCAACCGACCAATTAACTTATGATGAATTTATGCGTTCAATGCCTTCGCCTATTACCATCGGTATATTTGAACTTAATCCTCTGCCCGGTCAAATACTTTTGGGAGTAAGTTTTGAAGTTTTATCCTGTATAGTGGACAGAATGCTTGGAGGAGTAGGTTTAAGTGAAAACAGACAAAGAGAATTGACCGATATTGAAGAAGCTTTGGCTAAAAAAGTTATAGAAAGAACCGTTAAAACTCTTGAAAGTGCTTGGAGCGGGATTATACCGGTACAAGCTGAAGTTATAGGGTTAGATAACAGTTATCAAATGATACAAGTTGCAACATCGGGTGAAATTGTTGCCTTAATAACTTTTGAAGTTCAAATTGCAGGCAGATACTTTGGTTTGATAAGCTTGTGTTTTCCTTATCCGGTTTTAGAAAATGTTTTAACCCACTTAAGCACACAGCATATCTTCCAAACAAAAGGTATTGTGGCAACGACTGAAGAACGCCAAAAAATGATCCAAAAATTAAATACTTCAAAAGTTGATTTAAGTGTTTTATTCGGCTCATGTGATGTTACACTTTCTGAGTTTCTGGATATAAAAGAAGGTGATATAATTAAATTAGATAATAAAACAAATGAAGACCTTGTTGTTAAAGTTAATAACGAGAAAAAATTCTTTGCAAGACCCGGAACGTTAAAAAATCATGTTTGTATAAAAGTAACTGATCGGTATGATGCAACAATTGATTCTTTAAAAGGATATATTTAGAGATTAAGCCATAGAAAGGGTTTTTAGATGCCAAAAAAGGAAGATAAAGCAGAAGAAAATGTTGAACAAGTAGAGGAAGCTACTTTAGAGCCTCAAGTTGAGGATGTTCAGGATGCAGCGGAGGAAATAACAGCGAATTCGGAAGCACCTCAGGAAGAAACATCTGCGGTTGAAACAGCAGTTGAAGCTGAAGCAGAGACAGAAGAAGAAACTGAAACCGATAATAATGTGAATATAGAGCCTGTATCCGGCGAAGAAGGTTCTGTTACCGTTCAATCGGTAAAATTTGCATCATTTGAAGACCTCGGTCAAGCTCAGGGCGAAATTAATAAAAACCTTGAAATCTTAATGGATATAAAGCTGCAAATGACAGTGGAATTAGGAAGGACAGAACTTCCGATTAAAAAAGTTTTAGAACTTACCCGCGGGTCAATTATTGAGCTTGAAAAAGTTGCCGGAGAACCCGTTGAACTTTACGCTAACGGTAAATTGGTTGCCCACGGTGAAGTCGTAGTAATTGAAGATAACTTTGGATTAAGAATAACAAGTATTACTGAACCGGAAGACAGATTAAGCGGGTTGAAGGGTTAATCCTGTGATTTGAGTTAGGATGTTATCAAGCTTCAATTTCAGAGAGTGCTAATTTCGAGATAGATAAAACTTACAGAAAGTGCCATCCCGAACTTGTTTCGGGATCTATCCGACATACTACGCTAGTAAGATGCTGAACCAAGTTTAGCATGACAACCTTGGTGGATCTGCATCTACCCTAAGTGAACACTCTCCAATTTTAGAAAATATTTTCTTTTTTTAATTAAATAAGCTTGAATAATTGCACTTACGCCCCTATTGAAATCAAGGTTATTAATTATTATAATAACCTTATGGAAATTGCACAAAAGAGTTTAAAAACATTAGAATTTGATAAGGTTTTAGAAAAATTGGCTTTGCACGCAAGGCTGGAGCAAAGCAGGAACCTGTGTTTATCGCTGAAAATATATTCCGGTACAAATATAAATTTACAACTACAATTTACAAAAGAAGCAAAAGAAATTCTTGATAAAGCTCTGGAATTACCTTTAGAATACGTTGCTTCAATAGAAGAAATTACAAAATCCACAATAGAGAGCTATTTGTCGGAAGAAGAAATTTTAGATGTGGCAAAAACAATCAGAACTTCTCGCCTTGTTAAGAACTTTTTGAAGGAAAATGCTCTTGTTGACGGTGTATTAAACTCTCTTGCAATAAGGCTTTTTTCAGATAAAGAATTGGAAGATAAAATTTTTGATACTTTTGACAATGAATTAAAGGTTAAGCAGGATGCAACGCCGGAATTAAAAAGTTTATTTAAGTCTCTTAAAGATACTGAAAAAAATCTAAAAGAAAGAGTTAACGGGCTTTTAAACAGTCCCGAATTTTTAAAACATTTGCAGGAGCAAATATATACAATTCGTGATGAACGGATAGTTTTTCAGGTGAGAGCCTCTTCAAAAAGTAAAGTTGACGGGATTATGCATGATGTTTCCGCAAGCAATCAGACTTTTTACATAGAACCTAAGCAAATTATTCCTTTAAATAATAAAATAAGAGAAGTTAAAATAAAAATTCAGGCGGAAATAATAAATATTTTAACTGATTTGACTAAATTAATAAGGAAAAATATAGAAGAAATAATAATTTGTGAAAAATTGTTGGCTGAAATTGATTTTCACTTTGCAAAAGCACGTTATGCAGTTAAGATAAAAGCCATAGAGCCGGAATTAATCGGTGAAAAATATATTAAAACAGAAAACATGCGGCATCCGCTTTTAATTGACTGCGTTGAAAATATTATTGAAAATAGTTTTGAAATAGGCAAAAATTACAAATCCATAATATTAACAGGTTCTAATACAGGAGGAAAAACCGTTGCAATAAAAACAATCGGGCTTTTTGTTTTAATGACTGAAGCAGGTTTATTTTTACCTTGTACTGAGGCGAAAATTTTTCCTTTCGGAAAAATTTTCGCCGATATAGGTGATGAACAGAGTATCGCACAAAGTTTGTCCACATTTTCTTCACATATGACAAACATTATAGACATATTGAAAAACGGTGATGAAGATACTTTTGCCGTTATAGACGAAATCTGTGCAGGGACAGACCCTCAGGAAGGTTCAATATTAGCAAGGGTCATTTTAGAAGAACTTGCCCTAAAGGGTGTTACAAGCTGTGTTTCAACACATTATGGTGAGCTTAAAGCCTTAGAATTTTCAAATGATTACTTTAAAAATGCTTGTGTAGAATTCGACACAAAAACCCTTAAGCCGACTTATAAGCTGATAATAGGTATCCCGGGATTAAGCAATGCGATTTCGATTTCCGCTAATTTAGGACTGGATGAGAGGTTAACCCAAAAAGCAAAGGATATTTTAGTTTTACAAAAAGATTCTTCGATTGTTGTTGTGGAAAAATTGCAGGAAACTCAACAAAAATTGGCTCAAAATCTTGAGAGAGCGGAAATTTTAAAAGAAGAAGCGGAGGTTTTAAAGGGAGAATATGACAAAAACCTTTCAGAACTAAAAAAAGAAAAGAAAAAGACTGTAAAAAATGCTAAAAATAGTCTGAATACTGAACTTGATGAAGCCAAGGATGAAATAAAAGAGATTTTAAAAGAATTAAGACAGGAAAAATCCGAAAAAATCGCAAGACGTTCTTATGCAAGACTGGCTGAGTTGGAAAAACGGGTAAGAGATAAGTTGAGTAAATTTGATGAAAATGAAAATTATGAAGAACCGGACTGGGAAAAGCTAAAATCAGGCGGGAAAGTTTTATTAAAAGGATTAAATCAACCTGTTGTAATACTTTCCATGCCTGATAAAAACGACAATGTTTCTGTCCAAATGGGACTTCTTAAAACAAAAATCAAAAAGGATAAACTGGCAGCCTATAATGACAAAATTGTACCAAGACCTTCGTTTAGGCTTAAATCTGAAAAATCGTTTGAATTAGAAAAACACGATATGTCTAATACTCTTGATTTAAGAGGACTTCGAGTGGAAGAAGCACTTGACGGACTTGAATTTTTCTTGGATAAAGCGAGTTTGGTTAATTTAACTCCCATTTACGTTATACATGGACATGGAACGGGGGCTTTAAAAAAAGCAGTGAGAGAATTTTTGTCTACATCACCTTACGTTGCAAAATATCGCTTTGGTGAAGCCGCCGAAGGCGGCGACGGCGTAAGTATTGTGGATATTGTTTAATTAAATAAAAAAAAGAAAAATTATCAATTCGAATTTTTCCGCATTCCCTATTGTATTTTTTTAAATACTGTGTAATAATAATTAATATAAGTAAATCTGTTAATGATAGTTTATGCTTGTCGTGGGTGGCAGTTTTTTTAATACCTCTTTTCGGAGGTTTGCAGTTTTGGGCAACAAGGCAATAAAATCTACTCCGGCATGAATATTTACGGCATATAACAAGTAAAGAAAGATATTCTAAATAGTGAGTCCTGAATTTAACTTTAAGTACATTAAGGATAGGGCAACCGCAGGTAGTTGGAGACGCGGATACGAGACATACCTGAAAGACTTAATCCTGGAAAGCTACCCTGAGAAGAACTTTTACAAGGCGAAGGTAAAAGGCAATTTTCAGGAATCTTATATTACCGATTTAATTTTTAAAAAAACAGGTGTCGAGGCAAGATGTAATTGCCCTTTGAAGGAAGAATGGTGTAAACATGCTGTTGCTGTAGGATTAAAAGCTATTGACGAACATGCTTTTGAGGATTTTTTAGAAACAAAATATCAAATTGAATCTAACTTTGATGATGAAAATACTGCTTTAAAAAAGCCGCCGCAAGGAAATTTTATTTTTCACTTCAACCCGAAAAGGAAACCTAATTTCTTTTCTATACTTGTGATGTCAAGAGAAACCGGTAAGGTTGTAAGGGCAATAGAACCTATTTTGCAGGTTTTGATTGAAGCCCAAAAAAAAGATAAAAATTTTGAATTAAATACTTCACAAAAAGTCGAAGTTGCAATTTTTCAACAACTTTTAAAAACTTCTCGTCAAGATAAAAAAGCGGGTTGGTATGACATACAAATTACAAAATTCGGTGATATGTTTCCCCTGCTTGCCAAAGCGGACGAAGTTTTGGATGAAAAAACCAAGCAGCGTTTAAAATTTACCGATAAGGAGTGGCGAATTGTTTTATCTGTAAATTCTTCCAATGTCGGTAACGTTATGCTTGCACTGGAGTGGAAACGCCCTGACAAAGATGATGTTTATCCGTTTGAAGAAATAAGGTATTTTTCAAGGCATTTAAAGTGGGGAAGATATAAAAATGTTATTTTTCCTACAAATATTTCTGTCGGTGAAATTCCTCAAAACCTTATCAAATCTTCTTTTACGGATTTAAAAGATGCCGATGGCGGGAAGTTTATTTATGAAGAATTACCAAGATTACAAGAAATAATGGATGTTGAAATATCTGAAAGTATTAATAAACTGATGTTGGAAAAACGTCCTCCGATAAACATTGTTACATTAGGAATAGATTATGACCAGTCGCTTAAAGCTTCATTGGAATTTGAATATGATGGAGTTATTGTTCCGTTTTCAAAAACAAGCGAAAAAACGCCTTATGTTACAATAAAAAATCCTAAAGAAGACAGTCTTTATTGGGTTAAAAGAAATATTGAACACGAACAGGCAGCTTATAATATGCTTTTGGCTTGTAAGTTTGTACCCATGCAGACAAACAATCTTGCACTTGAAAAAGAAAACGCAATTGATTTTTACAACTACTATTTAAAACAAGCCGGAGAAGGTTGGAAATTCGTTGAAAAAGATGATATGAGTTTCTTTAAGATAGTTGAAGATTCTTTTAAACTTAAGGCAGAAATTGATTTTTGCGAAAACTCAAAAGACGGATTTGAAATTTATTTATACGGACAGGTCGGTGAAGATAAAATCAGTTTTGAAGATATTTATGATACTATCCAAAGCGGTGAAAAATACAGTAGGATAAGAAGTTTAGGTTTCGTAGAATATCCGGCACAAGATGTTTATTCAATGATGCGTTCATTTAACTCATTTGACGTTTACCGAAACAATGAAGATAAATTTATTGTAAAAACTTACCGTGCAGGACTTTTAAATGAACTTGAGAATCTTGGCGTGGAATTAATCTTAAGTGATGAATTCTCGGCATTTTGGAACCAAATGTCAACATTCTCAACAGCAGAAGATGTTACGCTTCCTGAAACAATTAAAGCCGATTTAAGAGAATATCAGTCAAAAGGTTTCAGTTGGCTTTGGTTTATGTACAAATACGGTTTAAACGGTATTTTGGCGGATGATATGGGATTAGGAAAAACTCTTCAGGCACTTACGCTTTTGCAGAAAGCAAAAGACGTTGACGGACCTATGCCGACTTTGGTAATTTGTCCGACTTCTGTTGTATTTAACTGGGAGGCTGAAATACAAAAATTTGCTCCTGAATTAACCTGTCTTAAACTTTCAGGAATGGAAAGAAAACAACTCTTCAAAGAAATTCCGGATTATGACATTGTAATCACAAGCTATGCATTGCTTAGAAGAGATATTGAAAAATTAAAGAAAATTAATTTCAGATATGCAATTTTGGATGAATCCCAAAATATTAAAAATGCTCTTTCACAAACTGCTCAAGCAGTTAAAAAACTTAATGCAGAGCATAAAATGGCACTTTCCGGTACTCCTATCGAGAATAAACTTGAAGAATTATGGTCGGTTTTTGATTTTCTCATGCCCGGATTTATGTTCAGTATTTCGGAATTTAACTACCGTTATGTAAATCCTATTATGGAAAGAGCCGATAAAACAGTTGAAAAACGTTTAAAATTACAGATTTATCCGTTTATCTTACGTCGTATGAAACGTGATGTTGCGAAAGACTTACCGGATAAAGTTGAAAACGTTGCTTACTGTGAATTAAATCCGGAACAGAGGGATTTTTACTTAGATGTGCTTGACTCTACAAAAGAAGAGTTATTTAAGAGCATTGAGCAAAACGGTTTGGAAAAGAGCAGAATGTCTATTTTCTCTGCCTTGTTAAGACTGCGGCAAATCTGCTGTCATCCGAGATTGTATGACAAAGAAGGACTTAAGGGCAAAATAGGTTCGGGTAAATTTGAACACTTAAAAGAAATGCTTGAGGAAATTATCTCTGAAGGTCACAGAGTTCTTTTATTTAGTCAGTTTGTTGATATGCTTGAGTTAATCAAAGATTGGTTGGAGAGAGAAGCAATACCTTATGAGTATTTGACGGGGAAAACCAAAGACAGACAAGGTGCGGTTGAAAGATTTAACAACAATGACAGTATTCCTATTTTCTTGGTTAGCTTGAAAGCCGGAGGCACGGGCTTAAACTTAACCGGTGCGGATTATGTAATACACTACGACCCTTGGTGGAATCCTGCCGTTGAGGATCAGGCAACAGACAGAGCTTATCGTATCGGGCAGAAGAAAAAAGTTTTTGTATACAGACTTATTACAAAAAACACGGTTGAAGAAAAAATTCAAAAACTTAAACAGGTTAAGAGAAACCTTGTTGATAGTGTAATTTCTGTCGACAGAAACATTACAAAATCACTTACGATGGAAGATGTTAAGGAAATTTTCTCGGTAGATTAGGTTTGGTCAACATTCAATGTTTAAGCCTGCAAGAAAAATTTTTACTATCCTCGCACCCGGCCTTGTAATGCTCATAAATTCGCAAACAAGCAGGTGTATTTTTTCTTGCAGACTCCCCGGTTCGGTAAAAATCAAGGAACCCTCTTGCCAGGGCTAACTTTGACTTTCAGCTTCTTTTCACAACACCATTGGCAACAATGTTGTTTGGAACAATTATTAATCCGCCATCTGATGTACGAATTTTTGTGGAACGTAAATTAATATGCTCAACAATCCCTTCAACAGGCTTATCTTGAATTGATTGGTTAATTGTAATATAATCTCCAATTTTATAGGCTTTATCAGCTAAAAG
>JAQVKX010000021.1 GCA_028694425.1 Candidatus Gastranaerophilales bacterium | reverse complement strand
AGCAACGATGCCTTTGATGACAAGAAAAAAGACGGCAAGTTCTGCTCCCGGAAGTGTTCCTGTAGGCACGGTTGTTGCTTATGTAGGCTCTATAGCCCCAAGCGGTTGGCTTTTGTGTAATGGTGCAGAAATAAGTAGATCAGGACCTTATGCTAATTTGTTTGCCTTAATAGGAGTTGCTTATGGTACGGGTAACGGTACAACAACATTTAATATACCCGACTTAAGAGGTTATTTTATCAGGGGGCTTGACTCTAGAGCAAATGCATCTGCGATTGACAAATATTTTACTGAAAATGCTTCAGCCAGACCTTTAGGTAGTCCCCAAGCAGATGCCGTTATAGAACATATCCATAAAACAATTGTTACCGGGCAAGGAGGCTTAACTACGGCTTCAAGTGGTAATGATTTTACAAGCGATGGACCAGTGAATATACCGATTGATACAGGTAATCCTCTTGATCCTACGAATACGGCGATAGTTATAAGCAAAACCGAAACCCGCCCTAAAAATATCGCTATGAATTACATTATCAAATATTAATTCACATGGGTTTTGTGTTTTTTGAGAATTTCCAATTTATTTTGGAACGGGGAAATTTTAATTAATTTCTTTATAATTCTTGGCATTACTGCAAGAACAAAGTCGATTTCTTTTTCTGTCGTAAATCGGCTTAAGCTGAATCTTATGCTTCCGTGCAATGCTGTAAACGGTGTGCCCATTGCTTTAAGTACATGACTTGGTTCTAAAGACCCTGAAGTGCAAGCACTTCCTGAACTTGCGCAAATCCCGCAATCGCTTAAGTGAAGCAAAATCAGCTCACCTTCGATATATTCAAACCCGATGTTTGTCGTATTCGGAACACGGTTTGCAACTCCACTGTTTAAACGTGAATTAAAGACGGTTTTCAGTATATTACTTTCAAGTTTATCCCTCAATCGCTTAACTTCTGTTGCCTCATGCACAAGTCCTTCCTTGGCAAGCTGTGCGGCTTTACCGATTCCCACAATATAAGGTACATTTTCCGTTCCTGCACGCTTTCCCCGCTCCTGATGCCCACCTACAATCAGGGGAGTAAAGAGCGTCCCTGATTTTACATATAAAGCCCCAACGCCTTTAGGGGCATGGAATTTATGTCCGGAAATCGCCATTAAATCAATGTCAGCAGATTGAACATCCATCGGTATCTTGCCTGCGGCCTGCACAGCATCTACAAAAATTTTGGTATCTTTATTTTTAGATTTAACTATTTGTGAAATTTTTTCAATCGGGAAAATTATCCCTGTCTCATTGTTTGCCCACATGCACGAAACAAGAGCCGTATTTTCATTAACCGCATTTGCTAATTCTTCTAACTCCAAATCTCCATGGGCATTAACGCCTATATAATCCACTTTATAACCTTCTTTTTCGAGTGTTTTATAAAGGTTTAAGACACAAGGATGTTCAACTTTGGTTGTTATTATGTGTTTTTTTGTTTTTTCGGAAGCCAAGACACCTTTTATTGCCATATTGGCACTTTCAGAACCGCAGGAAGTGAAGAAAATTTCCTTACTGCTTTTTGCGTGAACAAATTCTCTAATTTGTTCACGGGCTTCAATAATCGCCCTTTGAGCAATTCCGCCAAAGCTATACATACTTGAAGGATTAGCGTAATATTTCTTTAAATAAGGCAGCATAGCTTCCAAAACGTGTTCGTCAACCTTTGTCGTTGCATTATTGTCCAAGTATATTATTTTGTGTTCCATTATTTTGTCCTTTTTTTGCTTAAATAAATGGAAAATTGAAAATTGAAAATTGAAAATTATTTTTCACATTTCACCTTGTACTTTTTGCTCGCTCGCATCTTCTTTGCTTGTTTGCTTTTATATTGGTGCATAAATGCACCCTACCTGCTGTCGGGCAAGTATGCCCGACCTCCCTTTGCAAAAATTTTCCATTTTCCATTTTTCATTTTCACAGTCCCACTTGATTTCTGCCGTTTTCTTTTGCCGAATACAAACGGCTGTCAGCGGAAGCAATCATTTCATTGGGGGCTTGACCGTCATTTGGGTAAGTTGCAATCCCCAAACTTATTGTAACTGTGCTTTCCTGTTCATTTGCAAGTTTACATGGTTTTTCCGATACAACTTTACAAAGTTTTTGCGCTGTAATAATTACCTCATCTCTGTCAGTATTAGGTAAAATTACCGCCATTTCTTCTCCACCATACCGGCAAACAATATCCGTGGTACGGACATTCTTCTTTAGTCTTTGGGCAACCTGTCTTAAAACTGCATCACCTGACTGATGCCCGAATGTATCATTAAATTTTTTGAAAAAATCAATGTCTATAAGGATTAGAGAAAATTGGGAATTATATCTTTTGCAGTTTTCAACCTGCATAATCATCTGTTCCTGAAAATATCTGTGATTGTATAAATCGGTTAATCCGTCAGTTGTAGCAAGTTTATATTGATATTCAAAATCTCTTGACTTAAGGATATATTTTATAATATAAGCCGATACAAACACAGAAATTACTACCGTTATAGGCAAAATAATTCCTACCCATAAATTGAAAAATTTCATTAAGAAATAAGTTAAAACAATATATCCGATTGTACTAAAAATAGTTGTTCCGACAGCAACAATAGTTGAAGATGTTCTTATAACAACAAAACCGACCAAAATTGCTAAAACCATGCTTATCAAAATATCAACGGTAATACTTACTTTCTTAATAAAATTATTGTCTATCAAATTGTTTATGTAGGTTGCGTGAACTTCAACACCCGGATAAAGTTTGCTTACCGGAGTACTTTTTATATCAGACAAACTTGTGACTGTTGTACCAAAATAAATTATTTTATTTTTAAAATTAAATTTTTTGGTATCTTTATCATCCATTGCCTGAATTACTTTATAAAAAGGAATTTCTTCAAAAACCTGTCCCTCAGGTCCATACCAGTTTAATATAGCTCCACCATCTTTGTCCAAAGGAATGGAACGTCTACCGAGTTTAATATTTGAATTTCTTTCAATTACAAAATTGTTAACTCTTTGTTGTCGGGCAAGTATATCCGACCTGCTTTCTTTTTCCTTAAGATATTCTAAACCTACCATAAGTGCTAAATGCGGATAATATTCTCCTTGATAAATCATCAGAGGCGGGATTTTTCTTAAGATTCCATCGGTAGAGCGGTAAACATTTATTATTCCGACGTTTGGCGTTATTTCTAAAATTTGTGGTAAAATCGAACGACAATTTGTAAAAGTTACATCCGAAAAATTAACTTTTGACTTATTTTGAACATTCACTTGAAATTTCTTGTTAAGTTCAATCGGCATTCGAACATCAAACGGTTGATTATCAAAATTCATACCGACATAAACGTTTTTATACTTGCCGATTGCATTTGCAAGCACATTATCGGCATTATTTGAGCTCTTAATTGATTTGATAAACATCAAGTCAAAAGCAATTGCAGCAGGTTTTTGCTGTTCAACGTAATTTATAAATTTTGCATAAATATCACGCGAAATAGGCCACTCACCGTATTTATTCAACAAATATTCATAACTGTGATCATCTATTGTTACTAAAATTATGTCTTTGTTCGGTTTTTTATATCTGGAATTTGCTAAAACATTTTGTCTCAGGTCAAATGTCCTATTCTCCATTGACATTAAAAAATCATTTATGTTGGTATTATGCAAAAAAATTGCTATGAACATAAATGCTATAAAAAATAAAGCTAAATAACCGATTATTTTACTGAGTTTATTCATACTTTATTTATTATAGCTCAAATTCAAGTTTTTAGTAAGAGCTTGCGGAAAAATCTTAAAAAACTGTCCTTTTTGGGATTTTTCCATGTCCTCTAAGTATATTTTCCAACAAAAAATGCTGTTCCAAAATTTGGTTGTTTAATTTTAAAACATCCGTAGAATAAGCTAAATCATCAGGGTTTTTTAAATATTTTAAAAGACATTCCTCATGCAGATTCATAAATATACCTTATTAAGTCTCACTTAGTATATTCTGCCAAATTCGCACAGATAAAACATCAACCCAATGATGAATATTAGTGGTTTAAACCATCGATTATACGGGGGAAAAAAATGTCGGCTATCCTACGGACGGGGGAATTAAGCAAAAAGCAAAAAGTGAAAAGTGAAATATGAATTGAGTATTAACTTATAAACTAACTTAATACTCAATGCCTTGTCTTGCCATTACGCCAACATCAAAATAATGTTTGACCGGCTGCATTTCCGTAACTAAATGTGCCAAAGCTTTAAGTTCAGGGTGTGCATATCTTCCCGTTAAAACAATTTCCAAGCTTTCAGGCTTGCTTAAAAGAACATCTTTAACTTCAGAAACTTTAAGCATGTTCATTGCTATACAAATATTAATTTCATCTAAAATAACCAACTGGTATTTACCGCTATTGATAGCTTCTTTCGCACATTCCCAACCTTTTTTTGCCTCTTTGTAATCTTCCATACAAATATTGTGGGAATAAACAACTCTGTCCATACCAAACTGTTTTACATCAAGATTTGGTAAAAATTTTGATGCTGAAACAATTTCGCCGTAAGAAGTAGCAGAGTCGCCTTTAGTAAATTGAATAATCAGAACATTCCACCCATGCCCCAAGGCTCTTAATGCAAGCCCTAAAGATGCTGTGGTCTTTCCTTTACCGTCTCCGGTATAAATTTGTATATAACCATGTTCTAACAACTCTTCATCCCTCCAAGAATAAAACCATTCAGTACAAATACATTATAAACTTATTTGCACAAACTTACCTCAATTGCTTGAAGTAATTTTTAAGCTTCCCCCCAAATTTTAATTAAATTTTGAACAAACTTTGTATTTATTATAATAATCTAAAACACAATAAAAATCCTAATTTTAAGAGTACTTTTTACAATTGTTTTTGTCAAAAACTCTTACAATGAGCATTGACAATAGAAATCGGGATTTAAAAAATTTTACATAATTTTTGGTAAACTTTCGTTAAAAACTATTGCAATCATGAAGTCATGGCAATTTGCGGTTATGTTAAAAAAATAATTGATTGCAACAAAACTTTAAAATAGTGAATGGAAAATAGTGAATGGTGAACAGTTCACCGCTCACTGCTCACTGTTCACTGTTCACTGTTCACCATTCACTATTTTCCCAAGCACCACACGCTTTTTTGCCCCGGTGCATGCCGGCAAATTATTTGGAATACCGTAAAAAGTACAATAACCCAAAAGAGCAAATGCCATGACTTCCTTAAAATTATTCGAAATCCCGTAATCTTCATGTGTTTTTAATTCGATATGTTTTGGTAAATAACTCCTTAAAAGCTTCATTAATGTGGGGTTATAAGCCCCTCCGCCGCCTACAATAACCTCTTTAGGTATAACATTGGGATAAATAAATCTTTCATAAGCTTGTGCAATAGATTTTGCGGTGAGTGCCGTTAAGGTTGTAATAACATCTTTAGGATTATCAGGTGCAAATTTTAACGAATTTTCAATGTATTTTATCGAAAAATACTCTCTTCCGGTCGTTTTTGGAGGGTTTTTGTAATAATATTCATCCTCAAGCAAGCAATTGAGCCAGCTTTCGCAAATACGCCCATCCGCTGCAATTTTTCCGTCTTTATCATAAGGCATGCCGAAAAACTTATTGCAACAGTAATCTATCATTATATTTCCGACACCGGTATCAAAACCGAAAGTCGAACAATCAGGTGAAACAACGGTTACATTAGAAATACCACCGATATTTTGTACTGTTACATTTTTTCCTATTGCATTTACCCCTTTAAACCATTTTTCATCTGCAAAACAAACTAAAGGTGCACCTTGCCCGCCTTGTGCAATATCTGTTTCACGAAAATTTGAAATTGTCATGCAGCCTGTTTCTTGTGCTATAACAGAAGATTCACCTATCTGTAAAGTACTTTTCAGGCTTATTCCGTCTAATTTATCATCAAAAGGATAATGAAAAATTGTTTGTCCATGCGAAGAGATAAAATCAGGCTTCCCATGCTCCCTTATAAGTTCGTTTGCTGCATCTGCAAAACACTTTCCGACTACAAAATTCATTTGGCAAATATCTTTTAAATCACATTTACCCCCGAAAATTTCAAAAAGTTTTTCTCTTACATGCTCGGGGTATTTAAAATTAATCCCTTTAATCAATTTACAGCTTAAGTCAGGCATGACTTCACAAAGACCTGCATCAATAGAGTCACATGATGTTCCGGACATAAGTGCTATAACTTTTTTTGTTTCTAATTCTTCCATTTGTTAATTATAGCGTAAAAGAGGGCGAAAAATTCAAATGAATTTTTCGCCCCTCTCTCCAAATCTCCCGTCATAAGTACCAGCTGTTAAGCTATTTTTTTAACCTCGTCCTCTTTTTAAAATACTTTGTTGTCTTAAATCTTGTTATCTATCCTCAAAAATAATCCCCAAAATTTAGTCTCCGCCTTTAATTTTTTTACTTCCAAGATTACTATCCCAAACAAAGTTTTTTGTGCCATCACCTCTTTTTCTTTTTTTTAATATTACACGAAATCTTTCTGATAATTTTAAAAGTAAATAAGTAAATAAGTGAATAAGTACAATTTTAATAAATTTAACTTTTCTATTTACTTTTTGCTTTTTGCTTTTCCCTTAGTTTATCGTTATGTAAATTAGTTGACAAGTAACAAAAAAACAAATAATTTTTACAATTGACCATGCCCTTTATTGCGGGTGAAAAAAATTAAGTTTTACAATCTTAATGAAGAGAATTTAATGAATTTAAGTAAAAATAAGACTGAATTTTTATTGACAATAAAAATTTCCGTTTAAAAATTTTGTCATGGCATGACAATTGGGGGAACAGGGAAAGGCAAAGGGAAAAGAAAAAGGAAACGAGAGGGCAAGAAGGCAAGCTTTTCGTTTCACGCCTCACTTAATTAAACTTTTCAACTATTCGACTGTTCAACTTCTTTTCACCTTTCACCTTTCACATTTTGTTTCTTACTTTTAACTTAACAATACTGCCCACTCATACTATGAGGTTATAGTCTAAAAGGGGATTTTTTACAATAAAAAAGCATTTAAACTTATCTCAGAAGGCGAAATAAAATTTTTTATTTCAATCGTACTCAATACATTGGGAGTGATAGTTATGTTAATGGAAAATTGTCAAACTGACTGTAGTAAGTACGGTCATATGGAATTAAAAAATATTAACAAAGAAATTATTCCATGGCTTGAAGATGTAATTGAAGAAAATAACAGTAGAATCGAGCGGAAAGAATGGAAAAGTAAATATAACAGCTATGTTGTTTATGATTACGAACCGTTCTGTGCAGATGGCTTTGAAATAAATTTACTGGTTAGTTCATATGACTATGCTTATCTAAACTTTATTAAATACTTGTATGATGAAAAACTGAATACAATAGAGTATCTGAATAATTGTATAAGTGTTTAAAAATCCGGGGGCAGTCCACAGCAGGACTGCCCCTCGGTTTTTCTTTAATTGAAAATTAAAAATGAAAAATGGAAAATTGATAAAAAGGTAAAAGAAAAAAGGTAAAGGGGAAAAGAATAAGTTAAAATTAAACTTTTCAACTGTTCAACTGTTCGACTATTCAACTTCTATTCACTATTCACGATTCACCATTCACCATTCACTATTCACCATATTAAGATTATGTAAGGAAAATCAATTTTGTTTGTTTTTTACTCTATAATGATATCAAGTAAAAGAGAATTTGGAGACATTATGCAAGCAGTGCTTAATAAAATAGAAAATTCAACGAGTTCAATTCAGTACTTTTTATCAAAATTAGAGAATGCTGATAACATAGCTAAGAATGAGATTGAGAATATTTTAGTTAACATCGGCAAAACAGCAGTTCCTGAGCTTGTTGATGAACTTCAGGTAATTCAAGGTACCAAGAGGGGCGTTGTTGCAATGACTCTCATCAGAATCGGAGATGATTCTATTGAGTACCTTCAAAAAGCAGCCCGAATAAACAAGGATTTCGCTTGGATTGCAAAATATTTGATTACCGAAATTAAAGGTCAAGCAGCATAATATAGAAAAAATAAATTTTAAAAAAGTGTAAAAGGAAATTTACACTTTTTTGTTATATGATGGTTAAAATGGAAGATAGTAAAAAATTAATTGTTGCATATGACGGTAAAGCACTTGAAGATCATACAATGGATATTCAAGAATTAGCTTTTGCTTTGGTTGGGCTGGGAGATGTTTTAACTGAAGCTAATAACATCATCAATAAAGGTTCTTGCAAAACTACAGTAAAGGTAAGTTCTGGATTTAAAGCAGGTAGTTTTGAAATACATTTAATAATGCAGCAAGTTTCAGAGTATTTAGCTCTTTTGGGTACAAATCCCGAGTTAACCGGAATAAATCAAATTTTATCACTTTTGGGATTTGGTGGCTTTATTGGTTTAATCCAGCTTATTAAGAAACTTAAAAATGGAAGAATTAAAAATATAAAAGAATTGGATAATAATCAAATTAATATTACATATATAACTGATAATAGTACTCAAAATATAACAATTGAGAAAAATGTTTATATTTTATATGAAAATACCAATTTGAGAAATTCTCTTAAAAAAGTTTTAAAACCTCTTGAAAGTGAAGGAATTGACACTTTCGAGATTAGAAATGAAAAAAAGGAAATACTTGAAAAAATAGAAAAATCTGAAATTAAATATTTTGATATTACTCCGACAGAAGATACTATTAATGAAAATATTACTGATATTTGGTTAAACTTGGTTAATGTTTCATTTAAAGATGGTAATAAATGGCGATTATCTAATGGAGATAGTGAATTTTATGCAACAATAGAAGATAATGAATTTTTATATCAAATTAACAATAATTTAATATCATTTTCTAAAAGTGATAGTTTCAAAGCATCTGTAAAAACAACACAAATATTAACAGAAGATGGTATAAAAACCAATTATTCAATACTTAAAATTCTTGAATACAAATCTATAATGCAAATGAAATTGGATTTATATAAAAAAGAAAATAATGATTAAAATTACACTTTTGCAATATCTTTTCTGTATTTCATTCCGTCAAATTTGACTGCGGATACTTCCTCGTATAAGTCTTCAACTGCTTTTGATAATGTTCTTGCCGTCCTTGTTAAGACAAGGGTATTTCCGCCTGTTGTTTCATACTCAAGATATTGGTTTTTCCTTGTATTAAAATGTGCAACACTTGTGTTCTCATCTAAATTATCAAGTCCGTATATGATTGTATCCGGTTTTTTAGCAGAAATTACACAAGATGCGGCATACTTGTCAACAATATCTATTTTTTCATAATCATCTGCAAAAGCCCCGATTACACAAGCCTGAAACAGATTATAAATATTTTCGTTCAAGAGAGTTAAAACGCCCTGACAATCAGCGGGTTTTATAAATGAATTAAATTCAAGTGCAAAAAGTTGTTCGGCATCATTTATTACCAAATCAATCCCTAAAATCCCTACATATGGAGTTTGCTGTTTTTCAAGTGCGATAAGAATAGGATAAATTATCTGCTGCATAATTTTATCTTCAACTTGCTTGGAAATCTTGTAATCAGGTGTAAAAGACCCCATGCCCTCAGTCAACAGTCCGCCGTTACCTTCAAGTTCATGCTTATAAGTAGCGACACTGCCAAGCGGGAGTGCTTGATAACCGTCAGTTACAACATAAAAAGAAAACTCATGCCCAAATATATAATCATCTATAATAACTTTTTTTTCATTGGTGTCAAAAAGTTCTTCAACACAAGTTTTTGCAATAGAAAAAGAATTACAGAGTAAAGTTCCTTTTGAACGATGTTCATCAGTACTTACAACAACAGGCATGTTAGTTTTTTTTAAATAATCAATCGCCATATTTGATTTGTCAAAAATCCCGAATTTAGGGCAGGGGATTCTTGTTTTATACATAAATTTTCTACAAACACTTCTGCTTAAACAAATTTCAGCACTGTTTTTAGTCGGTGCAAATATCATTTGATTATTTTCCTGAAAAACAGTTGCAATATGATTTTTAACTGCAATCTCGCTTATAACTACGGTTAAATCTATACCGTTTTCCAGTGCAAATTCAAGTAACTCACGAACATTATTTTCTCTTATATCAACAACTGTAGAAAAATCTTTCATTCCATTATTTCCGGGGGCAACAAAAACCTCAGAAACTTCATTGATTTCACTCATCTTCTCGGCAACACTGTAAGCACTTGCATCAGAACCGATTATAAAAACTTTTTTACCTGATTTTTCCATGAAAAAATTATACTACAAAATAGTGAATAGTGAATGGTGAATGGTTTTAAAAGTGAGCGGTGAGCAGTGAACAGTGAGCAGAAGATTCTATTTACCATTCACCATTCACTATTTCTACACAACCTAGGGGATTTTTATCAATTATCTTTAAATTTATCCGATATTAATAATATAATAGTTCTTGACTTATGAAAAAAAAACATTAAATATTATATGTGAGTCAAGTGATGTGAAAGGATTATTATGGCAGTCAGTATAGTAAGTTTATTATCAAAAGCGTTCATGCCTGCTAATTTACAGACAAGCACGGCAATTACACCGACTTCAAACAACCCGTTTGCAAACCCTTTTGTTACAGCAAATAACAGAAACTATTATTATGCCAAAAATAATCCGGTTCAGGGAGGTTATTTCGCCGGATATTATAACGGCAAAGCAAATATCGTCGGCCAACGGTTGTTTATTGAGGCTTGAAATTTTATATTGTACGACGATCTCTTGGTTTTGGATTATGAACTAATTTATCTGCAATGATTTTTGCTTGAGAGTGTCTTTGTCCTAATATTTCTACAGTACGAGCCTCTACTCTTGCACCTCTTGCCACGTCCCATACTCTGGCATACTCTCCTGCATAAACTTCTCCGCCTTCGCCAATATTTCTTGCCGTAACTAAATTTGCGTCTACAAAACCGTCTGTTATGTTCCTTGCTTGAGCATATGCTTTTGCTGATACATCTCCACCATTTAATACATCTCCTACAATGACTCTTTCTAAAGCAACAATGTGCCCACCGTCTACATTCGCCCAAACATTTACAATATTTCCTTTTACAAAGCCACCTTCTAAAACATCACCTGAGACAACAGCAGTTTGTTTAGAGTCAACAATACCCTGTACATGATCACCTATACTTATATAATAATCAGAAACAACCTTTCCTCCAGGTATTACCTCCCCTTCTATTAAAACAAAATGACCATCAACTTCACCTAAAACAGAACCTTTTACAATAGTATGACCATCACACATAACAGTACCTAATACATTCCCTCCCATTAAGCTGAAACTCTCTGAAGCATAACAGGTCATTCCTCTTTGAACATCAACTCCCGGAGGTGCGTAAATTATAGGTGCGTTTACCTCGGTCAATCGGCAAAATCTGTCAGAACGAAGCATATATTCTCCGTCGGAAAGGTCAACCTTACTGAAAAGCCCTGTAGAATCCAGAACCTTCCTAACAGCATCGACTACTACTAAACCCAACTTTCGAAAAGAACGCTCTGGTAATACTCCTTCTAATTCAGCAAATGGATTATTACCAAAATTAACTTTGTTTGAATGATTATTTTGAGATTTTATTCTTGTATAACCTTGATTATAAGTTTGAAAATTAATACTTTGTATTTTCATATTCCACTTCTTTCTAAAAAATTATAAACATACACAACATAATAAAACCGGTAAAATTCTTTTTGTCGGTTTTGTTAAGAAATTGTTACATTTTTATTTAGATTCATCCTCAAAATAATCATCCCATTTATCGGGTTTTTTGTAGGTAAGTTTTACGAATCTATTCAAACGGTCAACAAATCTTTTTGTAATTTTTGATAAAATAAAAGGTTCTTTAAATATTGATTTACAAACATATTCTTCTTTTTCTTTTTCACAACCCAGAATTTCTATCGGATTTTCTTCACCCTGAATATCTGCATTCAAATCTTCTTTGTGGTTATTTTCCAAGTTTTCGGGAGAGGTTATGCTAAGTCCCGAGCGGGAAATATTATTAATATGCGTGTTATATTTATGGTGTTTTGCATCTTCCAAAGTTAAATCTTCGTCAGCCTTAACCCTTTGATAATATCTTTTTTCGGGTTTTTCGGTTACAACTTTAATTCCAAAATACATTACAATTATATTTGTTGTGTTCCAGAAAAGGTTTGCAACGATTGCAAGTACGCTGTAAGGCTCGGAATACATAATGTCATATATTCCCTGCATTTCTGCCAAAATAAGAATTAAAAATATTATAATCAGCGGCAGTTTATAACTATAATTTGTTTTTGATTTTTTCGTATCTTTTTTTGTGACCGTAAATTTTATCTTCGCAAGTTTTCCGTGCAAAAAGAAAGCTTGAAGTATCCCGCCAATGGTAAATATGGAAGTTAAAAGGTCATAAACATCCGCAAAAATTACATTATTAACTCTTATTCTTGCTGCAAAGATAAATGCAAATTTAAGTGAAAAATAACAAACTTGAAAAGCCGCAATCTGATAAAAAAGTATTAATAAAGGTGAAATATCAAAGAACAGAAATAAGACCGGTGCCAAAAGATAAATTATTCTTGCAATAGGGGTAAAAAAATATAAGACACCGGAAAGGTAAAAAAACGCTTGCACAAAAGTAAGTTTAGCGTAATATTTCCAATTATCCGGATTCGTTACAATTTGCACATTACCTTTTGCCAAACGGGTTCGCTGTTTGATATATTCTTCAAAGTTTGAAGCTGCAATACCTATTGCAATAGGACGGTTATAATAAATTACTTTATAACCTTTTGCATGAAATATCAAACCAAGCAAAGAGTCTTCGGTGATAGTAGTTTCAGGGAAATTACCGACCGCTTCAAGATATTTTCTCCTTATGAGAATATTTGTTCCGCCACAAAAAACGGAATCAAATTCGTTCAAACTCGGCTCAATTACTCTGTAAAAAATATCCTGTTCATTTGATAAAAAGTCAGGCATTTCAAGATTTTTCTGAAACGCATCGGGATTACAAAAGTGTTGGGGAGTTTGGACAAGTGCAACTTTTTCATCAATAAAATTATAAACGGTTTCTCTTAAAAATGTTGAAGCGGGAATATGATCGGCATCAAATATAACAACTATTTCGCCGTCTGTTTGTGATAGTGCATTATTAATATTCCCGGCTTTAAAACCTTTATTTGTCTCTCTTGTTATGTAATTACAGCCAAGCATTGAAGTAAGCTCTTTAATTTCTTCACGCTTTCCGTCATCCAGTACATAAACTTTATAATTCGGATAATTTATATTTCTGCAAGCGGAAATGGTTGTAGATAGCATATCAGCACTTTCATTGAGGGTGCAGATAAAGATGTCAACTCTCGGGCAGTAATTTTTGAAAGTCAATAATTGTCTGTTATGAAAAACATCTTTGTAATAATCTTGCTGCAATTGATTGTTCGGCACAATTTTTTCTAAGCTGTTTGCTTTAAGTAAAATCAGACCAAAATTGGTAAAAACCACTAAGGTAAGGATTTCCGCTACACAAAGAGTATACGACCAAAACGTTGTAAAGGGTGAAGTATAGAGATTTAAAGTATATATCCACCGCCATCCGACATATGTTATGCCGAGAATAAATACTATTGAAAAAAATATGAATATAAATGCTGATATGTAATGTTTTTTATTCATTTTGACCCTTGGGGTTTTTTATAAGGTTATAAGGTAAATAGGTGATTTAACAAATAAAAAATGGAAAATTAAAAATGGAAAATTGGTTTAGGTTATAAGGTGAACAGGTGAATAGGTGAACAGTTCCGTTTACTATTTACTATTTACTATTTCCCTCTTTTCTCTTCCCTATTCACCATTTGCTTTTACTGCTATAATTAACATAATTTATAAAGCACAAAAACCCCCAATTAGAAGCCAGCAGGTGGGAGTTTGAAAAAGTAGTAGGTTGGGGTTTCCACCCCAACAATATAAAACCTAAAAGTCTCGGATTGAATTTTAATCCGAGACTTTAATTTTACGTAAAATGTTTAAACCAGTAGGGTGCATTTATGCACCAATAATGTACAGCGAACGCTTTTGCGGTGGGTTAGTAAACCCACACTACGTTGCTATGCGATAATTCAAAATGGTGGGGTAGGGACCCTACCCTACGAAAACTAGTTTGGGATAAAGTAAAATTAAAATTAATCTTTAAGCTTAAACTTTTTTTTGATACAATTAAAAAGTTACAAGAAAAAGAGATGCAAGCGGGTAAAGAGGAAAAAGGGAAAGGGGAAAAGAATTAGAAAGATGTAAAGAAGACAAGATGCGTAGATGTGTAGAGGCGTAGTTTTTAAACGAAACTATTCACCTATTCACCTATTCACCCATTCAACAACTGTAGTAAAGGCGAAACCGGAAGGGTTTCGTGAAAGGATAGAAAAGGGATGCGAGCGGGCAAGTCTTAATTAAAAAGGAGAAATGAAAAAAGCAAAACGAAAAATGGGAAATTCCCCTTCACGCTTCACGCTTCACACTTCACTCAAAATAGCGAGTGCAATAAAACTAGTAAGCCAGTAATGTGAAAAAGTTAGTAGATGGTAGATAAAATAATGAAAGGCGAAACCGGAAGTGTTTCGTGTAATGGTAAAAAAGATGAAACAATCAGAACGTTTAAACAAAATTCCGCCGTATTTATTTGCGGAGATAGACAGAAAAATCGCCGAAGCAAAAGCCAAAGGCATTGATATTATAAGTTTAGGTATCGGAGACCCTGATAAGCCGACAATCCCGACTGTGATTGAAGAAATGCACAAGGCAATTGACAATCGGGCAAATCATGATTATCCGCCATATAACGGAACAGCACAATTTAGAAAGGCTTCGGCAGATTGGATGAAAAAACGTTTCGGCGTTAAGATTGATATGGATAAGGAAATACTTGCACATATCGGCTCAAAAGAAGCTATTGCCCACGTTTTCTTTGCGTTTGTGGACGAAGGCGATTATACATTAATTCCTGATCCCGGATATCCGGTTTATAAAAATGCGACAATATTTGCGGGCGGAACCCCTTATTCCATGCCGCTTTTGGCAGAAAACGATTTTCTTCCGGATTTTGACAAAATTCCTGAAGATATTGCTAAAAAATCCAAGTTAATGTTCTTAAATTACCCGAATAACCCTACTGCAGCTGTTTGTGACTTGGGATTTTGGAAAAAAGCCGTAGATTTTTGTAAAAAATATGATATTTTGCTTTGTTCAGATCAGGCTTATTGCGAAATGACTTACGAAGGTTACACGGCACCTTCTGTTTTGCAGGTTGAAGGAGCAAAAGATATTGCGATTGAATTCTTTTCTCATTCAAAATCATACAATATGACCGGTTGGCGGGTCGGTTTTGTCTGCGGAAACGCTCAAGCAATCAAAGCTTTAGGAACAATTAAAAATAATATCGATAGCGGTGTGTTCAAAGCAATTCAGCAGGCTGCTTCCGTGGCTTATGATGCTGAGCAAGGGCAAATTGACGAGTTAAACAAAATGTATGAAGAGCGTAAACAAGTTATGGAAGCCGGTTTAAAAGAATTGGGCTGGAATGTTACACCTTCTAAAGCCACATTTTATTTGTGGCTTCCTGTACCAAAAGGATTTACATCGGAAGAATTTGCAACCGTAATGCTTGAAAAAGCGGGAATTGTTGTTCCGCCCGGCAATGGTTACGGAACTTACGGCGAAGGATATTTCAGAATTGCGTTAACAAAAGATGTTGACATCCTTAAAAAAGCCCTTTCCCGCATGAAAGAAGCAGGGATTGCTTATGATATGGGCGTAGTCAAAAAGTGAAAGAAGTTTATAGGTTTATAGGGTGATAGGATTATATGGTATTTTCAAAACCCATAAACCTATAATCCTATCACCTTATAAACTAAAAAGGATATGTAAAATGAAAACAATCGTCATCACCGGAGCAACGTCCGGAATAGGAAATTTGCTTGTAAAAGAATTTGTTCAAAAAGGTTACTTGGTTTTTGCAGGGTACAGAAACCGTAACCTAAAAAAAAGACTGGAAATGTTTTCCGAAAACATAATTCCTTTTTATATTGATTTGTCAAAAAAATGGACAATAGAAAACGCCGTGCATTTTATTTTAGATAGAACAGAAAAAATCGACACGCTTATAAATGCCGCCGGATGTGTAATTGCAGGTCCAATGGAGTGCCTGAATGTCGACAGAATAAGAGAACAGTTTGAGGTAAATACATTTGCCCATTTAAGTTTAACTCAAGGACTTTTTGAGAAACTATGTTTAAATGGCGGCGGAAAGATTATCAATATAAGTTCAACTTCAAGTTTTGGGGTTTATCCTTTTATTGCCCCTTATTGTGCATCAAAAAGAGCGTTGGATATGCTGTTTAATTCAATGGAAATAGAATGCGGCGGTGATGTAAAGGTTATTTCGGTTAAGCCGGGGGTTATAAAAACACCGCTGTGGGAAAAATCAATTGAATTAAACAAAGATGTTTTGGGGGATAATGAAAAATACCAAAAAGAACTAGCTTTTATGATTGAAACAGCTCAAAAAGGTGCACAAAGCGGTTTAGATGCACAAAAAGTTGTTGATTTGGTAGTAAAAATTGAAGGACTGGAAAAACCTAAACCTTCTTATGTTATAGGTTTTGATGCAAAAGTAGCGGAAGTTGTATCGCATCTTCCGCAAAAATGGATAAATTTCATAGTACGCAAAATGCTTGAAAAAAGATGTATTTTTTAAAAGCTAAGCCGATAAATTATAGGACTTGCAAAAAATACTATTTAAGCATTTCAAGGTTATTCAAAACTTCCTGATTATCGGGTTCTAAAACTAAAATTTCTTTATATAGCTTGATTGCTTGTTCTTTATCACCGACATGTTCAAGCATAAGTGCCAGTTTATGTTTCGCTTCAACAAAATTTTCATCAAGTTCGACTGCTTTTTTCACATATATCATAGCATTATTTTGGTCGTTTTGGGATTCGTACATAACACCGAATTTGTAATTTGCCCTTGAATTTAAAGGGTCAAGTTTTAAGCTTTCCATAAGGGCAGCTTTTTGCTCATAAACACTTCCCATCTCACCATAGCATTCAGATATATCGTAATAATAATCAGGATTTTTCAAATCCAGTTCAATTGCTTTTTTATAATTTAAAATAGCTTCTTTAAAACTTTTAATTGCTCTGTTTATATTTGCCAAACGATAATAAACATCAGGGTTCGTGTCACAGTATTTTAATGCTGACGTGAAATATTTAAAACAGTTGTCGTTATCTCCTTTGGAAAAAGCATTAACTGCCCTATTCGCATATAAATTACTCATTTCAAAGTGAACTTTTTTGATATCATCTGTTTTTACAGCATTTAGCATCTTTTCGTAAATACTTATTGCTGCGTCAAAATCTTCTTTTGCTTCATATGATTTAACCAGTGTTTTTGCTACTTCTATGTTCCATGGTTCTTCTATAAGCAAAGATTTTAGCAATTCTATACTTTCATCAACTTTGCCTTCCGCCAAAAGAATTTGAGCAATGTCTCCCTGAATTTCATTTTTATTAACCATAGAATGGGCTTTTATTAAATTCGCAAAGTGTAGAGCCTGTTCGTAATCTTTCATACTCTTATAAGCATTCATAAGCATTAACAATGCCCACAAACCGGTTTCATCTTTAGAGTGGTCATCTGCCAATTCATTCGCTACTTCAATAACCGCATTATAATCACCGATAGCGTTATATAATTCAATCAAACGCTTTTTAACTTCTAAATCTCCGGGATAAATATCAAGAATTTCTTGATATTGTTCGATTGCTTCATTAAACTCGCTGAATTCAATGTGGATTTCTGCGATTTTGGCTTTATTTTTTGCTTTTTCCAAGTTGCTTTCAAGAAACCCGTCTAATCTTTTGTACATCTTCATTGCGGATCTTTTTTGATTAGAATTAAAATATATTTTTGCAAGTTCTTTTATAGCAACAATATTTTCATGATCTTTATCCAGAATTTCTTGAAAAATATTTATTGCATCATTAACCTGATTTGTTTCCATGTAACAATTTGCCAAAAATATCCGCATATCTGAACTGTCAGGCT
>JAQVKX010000186.1 GCA_028694425.1 Candidatus Gastranaerophilales bacterium | reverse complement strand
TGAATATGTAAGCAAATTCCATGGTACTTGTTCAATTGATTATTCTACAAAAGCGATAAAATATATATGTAAATATGTTAAAAACCCTCATTTCTTTATATTTTCAGATGACATTAACTGGGTTATCGAAAATCTAAAAATAGAATATCCTTTTACTGTTGTTGATTTTAACCAAAACAGTGATTGGTTTGATTTAAATTTAATGAAAAACTGCAAGCATAATATCGTAGCAAATTCCAGCTTTTCCTGGTGGGGTGCATGGCTTAATGAAAATCCTGATAAAATTGTTATCGCACCAAGGAAATGGACTCTTCAGAATACAAACAATGATATAATCCCTAAAGAATGGATTAAGTTGTGATTTAATAAATGTGAAATGGAAAATTATTTTAGTTTATAGGGTTATCGGGTTATGGGTTTATGGGTTTTGAAAATAACCTATAACCTTATCACCCTATAAACCTATAAACCTATAAACTTCTTCTCATCTCTCACTTCTCACATTTCTCTTTCCCTTTACTTAATCACCTTAACCAACGATTGTCCGGTCATTTCAGCAGGCTGTTCAATCCCCATTAACTTTAATATCGTCGGAGCTACGTCACAAAGTGCCCCGCCTTCTCTTAATTCAACATTTTCGGCATTTATTACAATAAAAGGAACTTCGTTTGTAGTATGTGCCGTATGAATCGCTCCTGCTTCATCAGCCATAAGTTCCGCATTTCCATGGTCAGCTGTCAAAAGCATTACAATCCCGTTTTCTTTTGCTTTTTGTGCAATTTTACCGACACATTCATCAACTACACTACAAGCTTTTTTTGCAGCTTCTAATACCCCTGTGTGCCCTACCATGTCGGGGTTTGCAAAGTTAACCAAAATAAACCCGTATTCAGCATTGTCTTCTGCTTCCAAAACTTTTTCGCAAACTTTATAAGCACTCATTTCAGGCTGTAAGTCATATGTAGCAACCTTTGGTGATTGGACAAGCACCCTGGTTTCAAGTTTTTTAGGCTCTTCAACGCCGCCGTTAAAGAAAAACGTTACATGAGCATATTTTTCGGTTTCTGCTGTCCTGAATTGTTTTATTCCGTGTGCATCCAAAACATCACCTAAAATATTTACAAGTTTTTGCGGCGGAAATGCAATCGGGAAATCAAAAGTTTCATCATATTGTGTCATTGTAACAAAATAAACATTTTTTCTTACGGCTTTTCTTTCAAATCCGCTAAAATTAATGAATTTGATTGCTTTTGTAATTTCTCTTGCTCTATCGGGGCGGAAATTAAAGAAAATAACCGCATCATTATCGTGTATTCTTGATTTTTCCCCGCCAATCGTTGTCGGTTGAACAAATTCATCATTATCGCCTTTGACATAAGAATTTTCTACTGCTTCAACCGCACTTGATGCTGTTTCACCTTCTCCTAAAAGCAGACAATTATATGCTTTTTCAACTCTGTCCCAACGGTTGTCTCTGTCCATTGCCCAATATCTGCCGGAAACGGTTGTAATCGGAGGAAGATTGTATTTTTTTAATTCATTTTCTACTTGTTCAAGATAAATACAGGCACTTCTGGGAGGCGTATCACGACCATCCAAAAAAGCATGTAAATAAACATCTTTTAAACCTTGTTCAGATGCAAGCTTAATTAATGCAAAAATGTGATCCATTGACGAATGCACACCGCCTTCAGATACAAGTCCCAGCAAGTGAAGCGAAGAGTTATTTTTCTTGGCATGGTTAATTGCATCCAAAAATTTATCATTTTTGAAAAAATCCCCTTCCCGAATGCTTTTGTTAATTTTGGTTAATTCCTGATAAACGACTCGTCCGGCACCTAAATTCAAGTGCCCGACTTCGGAATTGCCCATCTGTCCGTCAGGAAGCCCGACATATTCACCATCTGCGTGGATTTTTGTAAATTTTTCTTCTCTTTTTAATCGGTCAACATTAATCGGCGGTGCAAGTTTTGTTGCATCGTATTTTTCTGTATTCGGGTTTAAATTAATGCCCCAACCGTCCATTATGCACAGTAGTGTACGCTTCATGTGGTATTTCCTTATTTTTTCCATTTATTAATTTATTATTATATCGTCAAAATATAATTTAACAAAGTCCTTACGCCGACGCCGGTTGCACCTTTTATTAATTCTTTCTGCGGTTTTTCAAGGAATGCAACACCTGCAATGTCCATATGAACCCATGCAACATCGTCCTTGACAAATTCTTTAAGGAACATTCCTGCAGATGAAGCACCTCCCCAACGTCCGCCGGTATTTTTCATATCCGCAACATCGCTTTTTAAACCTTCAAAATATTCTTCAAACATAGGCAGCTGCCAGAATCTTTCTCCGCTATCTTCACCGATTTTAATCAGTTTATCAATTAATTCCTGATTATTCCCCATAATTCCAGCTGCATGCGTACCGAGAGCAACCACACAAGCCCCTGTTAGGGTCGCTATGTCAATAATTTCATCTACCTCCTGTTCACATGCGAAACACAAGGCATCAGCAAGAGTCAGGCGACCTTCGGCGTCAGTATTGTCTACTTCAATGGTTTTATTGTTTTTTGCGGTTAAAATATCACCTGGCTTGTAAGCTGCACATCCCGGCATATTCTCGCAAGCAGCGATTATGCCATGAACTTCTATATCAGGGTTAAACTGTCTTAGAGCGTTCATTACCGACAAAACACATGCGGCACCTGACATATCATCCTTCATTGTAACCATTGAAGAAGAAGGTTTTAAATCCAAACCGCCGCTGTCAAAAGTAATCCCTTTTCCGATAAGGGCAATTTTTTTCTTAGGATTTGAAGGGGAGTACTTCATATGTATAAATTTAGGAAATTCACAACTGCCTTTGCTTACCGCAAAGAATGCCCCCATTCCCATTTTTTCAATATCGTCTTTTTCATAAATTTTTGTTTTTATACCTTCGATTTTTTTTGCCGTTTCAGCTAATTTTGTCGGGGTTGCATATTGGGCGGGTTCATTTGCCAAGTTTCTTGCAAACGACATTGCATTTGCGATTTTTATGCCTTTATCAACTCCCGTTTCTAATTTTGTAAATTTTTCATAATCCTTTTCTACCAGAATAAATTCTTCGATTTTTGTTTCATTTTCTTTTTTTGTTTTGTATTTATCAAACGAATAATTACCGATTAGGGCACCTTCTGCAACAACTTTTCCGCTTATTGAAGCATCAAATTCAAGTTTGCCCAAATCAATACAAACTTTTTTAGCCTTAACTGAAAGGGCTTTTTTAACTATTTTTGCACTGAGTTCTCTTAATTTATTCGGAGTGAATTTTTCTTTTTCACCTAAACCGATTATTAACACTTTATTTGCAGGAATTTTTCCGTAAGTCTGCAAAAGGTAAGTATTTTTAAATTTACCTTCAAATTTATCCTTTTGGATTACGAATTTTGAGATAAGTTCACCCAAAGCCTCATCAACTGAAGCTGTTACACCGCTTAAAGTTTCGGTTTTTTCGTAAATCCCGATTACAAGAATATCGCATTCTTGTTCTTTTAACTGGGCATTTAAAACTTTTGTTTCCATATAAAGCTCCTTTCTTGTTGTAAAAATTATAACACTAAATAAGGGAAATAGTTAACAGGTGAATGGGTGAAAAGGTGAAAAGATTTTTAATTTAAAGTTGTTGGGCTGGTAAGCCCAACCTAATACTGTAATTCAGACACAGTAAGATAAAACATGACAATAAAAATTCCAATATCGCGTCACCCTGAATTTATTTCAGGGTCTATCCAATCTACTATGCTGAAAAGATGCTGAGCTATGCAGACAGGGTCTAATATTTGTTCGCTTGCAAGATGCCGAAACAAGTTCGGCATGACGTATAGTGTTATTAGCGTCAACACAACCTAGCATATTGGATAGATCCCGAAACAAGTTCGGGATGACGCCTTTAGTGAATTTTATCTATCTTAAATTTAACACTTTCACTATTCACTACTTTGTAATAATAATTAAAAAACTTGATTTAATTTGCCGATTAGGATATTCTTAATTACATAATGGTAATAACCTTGAGGATATTGAAATGAAAATAAGATTAAGAGCTTTTTCTCTGGCTGAGATGATGGTAGTAATGCTGATTTTGGCTATATTTTTGGCAGCAACGAT
>JAQVKX010000185.1 GCA_028694425.1 Candidatus Gastranaerophilales bacterium | reverse complement strand
TTCACCTGTTCACCTATTCACCTTATAACCTAAATCATTTCCCTTTTCCCTTTTCCCTTTTCCCTTTGTCTAATTATCCTCCAAAAAGACGATTTACTAAGCAATTTCTTGTGATAAATTCTACTTGTGTTGAGTGAATTTAGGTTACACAAAGCAGAAGAGAGGCGTATATGGAAATTAAGAGTATTTCACAAAGTATTTCACAAAAGATTTTTAACAGAAACGCATCAAACAAGATTGAAAATAATACCAATCATACAAACCCGTTTGGTGTAAACTTCAAAGGAAGCATAATCAGTGCAGATGTTTTTGAATCTGAAAAAACTGAAAGCAAAAATCCTTTTGCAGGGATAAGCAGTTTATCCACAGCTGCAAGCAAAGGAAGAATGTGGGCAAGTGCGACTGTCGGTGCCGTAGGACAAGCTATCGGACGCAGACTTGATACGGTTGTTTCTTTCGGAAGAAGAATGAAAGACGGTATTGCAAGCACTTGGAATTACTTAAATACCACAAATGCAAGACTTGATTTAGGATTAGGATTAGTTAAAAGAGACGATAATACAGGTTTAATAAACCTTAGCTTTACAGGTAACGGAGACAGTGTTAAAAATCTCAGGAAACGACCGGTTTCCGACCTTAGAGACATGTTTACAGATGCGATAGCAAAAAGAACAGCGGGGGTAGTGGCATGAATAACGATAAAAGATTAAGCAACATTATAGAAGCATTGTCAAAGCATGACGATTCCGAAGCCATTGGTGTTTTGGAAGAAATAGGAACAAATTGCTCCGATGATGAAGTCAGAAGACTTACATCAAAGGCTCTTATCAACAGAAATTCAAACGATTCTTTGTCTGTTGTAATTACAAAACCCGGCAAAGGTATTAACGACTTAAATACCAATGTTGCAATGAGTTCGATTAATGAACTTTTGGCTCTAAAAGATAAAGCAGAAGCCATAAAAATTCTTACGGACACAGAAGAAAATAACGAAAACGAAAGCGTAAAAGAAACAGCCCGTTCAGTTAAAGCGTTAATGGATTTTTGTTAGAATTTAAAATATAAGTATACCAAAAGAGGCAAAGTATTTTTTACTTTGTCTTTTCGGCTTCAGTTACTTTTGCTATACACTCATCAACTTTAGCTTTTAAACTCGAATATAAAGTAAATACTTTTTGTGCTTCTTCTTTGTCTCTATCGGTTAAATCTTCTAACCCTGAACTACCGATGCTAAACAAATGTAATTCTCCGTCTTCTTCCATATAATATGTAGCTTTTTTTCTTTGATTATCATTCGGGTCTTTGTATGTAATCTCCTCGCTGTAAACAGGCTCATTCTCATTAAAGGTGCTTTTAATTTGAATCTCTCCACCATCTCTTTCATGTCGAGGAATATTAACAATAAGACCATCCCATTGGGGATGTTGACTAAATATCCATCCTCCCGAATTATACATTGCTGCATGAGTTATTTTGCCATTTGAATCATAGTTAATGTTCACGCCGCCTACAGCAGTAGGTGTAAAATTTACTTCAGCTTCCTTTAATGTACCGTCTTCTCTATATATACGATAATCAAGCGGTTTCCCAACAGAATCATAGCTGTGTTTTGATCTTACGGTTGATCCGTCATCAAAATATTCTTGAACTAACAATGGATTTCCATTACAACCATATTTTACTTCTTTATCTGTCGTTCCATTACATCTTTTTCCTGTACATTTCATTGAGTTAATATCGAATGAAAAAGTTTCTTCACCTAAATTATTGCATGTGTAAAATGAACCTTCTAAGGTATTGCCATCTTCTCCTATTGTTATTGACAAAACGTCTCCATTCCTTCTATCTTCAGATTCAAGACTACCTTCGTCTTCCAGTTGAGTTAAATCAACATCTAAATCAAGATAACAATAAGTTGTTAAATAATGCATTAAGGCTTTTTTAACGGGTTCAATCAGACTTGTTGACTCTGGGGAGGTACCTTGAAAGCTTATTGTATCAGTATTTAGAGACGGGGTTAATTTTGAACACAAAAAGTAATTGCTGTCAGATGTTTTTAATTGCGATTGTTCTCTGAAACTTCTGTTAAAGTTTATTGGGCTTATTCCTAATCTCATCTTTTCCTCGTTTCTTGAATTTTATTTAATTCCCTCACATGCTTTAAAAACCATAAAAATATTTTTTTGCTACTTAGTGTTTATTTTATATTATTCTATTATACTCTGTTAATTTTACTGACTTGATTGCAGCTATTGTAAATTTTTATAAATTATAAAAAATAGGTGAATAAGTTTTATTTTAAGCTGAACTTATTCACCTATTTACTTATTTACTTTTTTAATAATTAATTATTTTCTTAACTTCTTTTTTGTATATTTCAACGTTAGGTTGAACGACTTCAGGAAGCGGTTTGTCTGCAGGCGTTATGTCGCCTTCTTTTTGCCTTAGCATGTTTCCTGTGTATAATGTTTCAAAATGCTTAAGTTCGATAAGTCTTGCGATAGATTCAGGCGACAAATCCTTAAGCTCGATTGTAGCAACGGGGTGTTGAGCTTTATAAGCGGTCATTGCACCTGTTAACAAAGCTTTTGTTGTTTCATCCTGAGGCTTTACGTATATAAAAGTGTAGAAAGAATCTTTGTTATTCGGGTCTAAATCGGATTCCGCGTTGTAGTGCAGGTAGCCCGGTCCTACATTTGTATCGGTTAAAATTCTTGATTTTAAAGATTCGTTTTTCATTTGTTTTTCCCATAGGGTTGCACCTGAGAAGGCATCACCGAAGTATTCCACGCCATGCTTTGTTTTTCCTTTACCTCTTGCATCAACGTTAAATGCTGCAAGCTGCAAGGCTTCATTTTTATTAATATCAGGGTTTAAGAATTCTTCTTGAGCTTTAAGAGAAGCATTTAGCATTCTTTTTGCATCTTCTTTGCTCACACCGCTGTATGCCATTGTGAATAATGTCGCATCATCAAATATTGAAAATCTTCCGCCGACATCGTCATGCACAAGCCCTGATGATTTGATTTCACCTTTGTCGACAAGCTGTCTTAATTTGCTTTTTTCGCTTGAAGCATCTGTCATTGCAACAAATCTGTCGGATACATCTTCTCTGCCGAGGTGGCCTTGCATTAACTTTCTTGCACTTTGATAAGCAACCGTTGTTTCCAAGGTTCCGCCTGATTTTGACACAACAAGAAATTTTGTTTTATCCAAATCAAGTCCTTGAGAAAAACGTTTAAAGCTTTCAGGGTCTATTCCCGAGTAGAAATGAACTTTGGCGTCTTTTCCGAGCATGTGCATCATCGCTTCGGTTGTATGACGGGAACCTCCAATGCCCAAAACAACCAAATCAGTGTAGCCGCCTTGTTTTGTGTCATCTGCCAATTTGTATATGGCATCAAGGTTCTGAAGCTGGTTATTTGGCAAAACGCCTATCCAGTTTAAAAATTGTCCTTTTTGACCTGCTCTTGACTTAATATCTTGTACTGCTTTTCTTCCCTGCAGTTGATAATCAGTTAAATTTACTGAACCCATTTGAACAATAACCTCCTTATTATCTTTAAAAACCAATCCTGTATAGCCTTTTTGTGCAAGCAGATTTGTTGAGCTTTGGCTGTCTTGCGTTGCACCCGAAGCTGCACTTGCTTTAACCTCTTCCTGCTGCTTAAAAGAAGGCATGGCATTTACCGGCGAATGCAAAGCACTGTTTAAATCAATCATTATTTTTCCTCCTCTGCTAGTTTGTGTTGACGCTAATAACACTATACGTCATGCCGAACTTGTTTCGGCATCTTTCAAGTGAACAAATATTAGACCCTGAAACAAGTTCAGGGTGACGACTTATAGGGATTAGTGTCAACAGACTCTAGTATAAACACTCCTATCAATACTTTTTGATTATATCGCTCGCAAAATTTTTTTTCAAGAAATTATATGGCTTTATTTTATTAAGAATTGTTAATTTTTTAAAAAAAGTTGCAAAAAATTTTTTCACGATTTTTATAATATTGTATTAAAAAAAGAAAGGAAGTTTGGAATTATGAGAATTATATCTATTAAACCTGTCGTAAATTAATCTATCTACAGTATGATAATAAAACTTATTTCCTTTAAAATCAAGGAATATGAATATATTGTTACATATTCAGGGGGGGTAAGATGGTTGTAAATAGGGCATTT
>JAQVKX010000184.1 GCA_028694425.1 Candidatus Gastranaerophilales bacterium | reverse complement strand
AAAACAAAATAAATTTGTGCTTCGTGGATAGGTTGGTGCAGTTTGAGAATGACTTAAAAATAAAAGCTAAATAACAGACAAACAGACGGATATGAATGAACACCAGTTGCCAACACGCGGTATAGTTAATTGCCGGTGCAGTGGGTATTCGAGCGGTACAGCTCGTATCAAAAGTAGTTGTAACTTGATAGGAAAGTGCTTCGAAATCGGCAACTAACCATACCGCCATCCGTTAGCGGATATTTTAACCAACCAACAGAATAAGATGAAACAATTAATATTTACACTTTTTTTCATTACTTCCTTGACAAGTATGCAAGCACAAACAGGCTGGACACTTGTTGAAGAAACATATATCAAGGGTTCTATTAGCGGGACTATTACTCAAGGCTATATTTTTAAAGTATCACGAGACTTTTACGTTATCAATGAAAGGACAAGACAACGTGTTAGGACTAGAAATCCAGACGTAAAAATCTATCAAAATGGCTCTGACTACAAACTTGTAATTGACGATTTTGACGAATCTGTTATCTGTAAAAAACTAAAAAACGTCATTGAAACACAAATCTCAGGTGAATTTAAAGGATGGGAAGGTGAAACTATTTTTAAAATGATGAACGGACAAATATGGCAACAGTCCTCATACGCATATATGTATCATTACTCATACAGTCCAAATGTTTTAATTTATGAATTTAAAGGTAATTGGATTATGAAAGTTGAAGATGTGGATGAAACAATTCAAGTAACCAAGTTAAAATAGATAAGAATGAGTGACAACGAAACAACAGAACCAAAGGTATTCATAATTGAAAGTTTAGACTTTGAAGACGAAGAAAAAAATCTCTTTGAAGGGCAAATAATTTCAAGCATTCTAAGGCTTAGTAATATTGAAAGCAAGTCCTTCATGGAAATGTTGGAAAATGCCATTAAGAAGTACCATAATAAAATTCTTACTGCCGCAGAAGTTATTGAAGAACTCATAAACTTGAGCAAAGATATTGTTGAAATGGATAGTGAAGCCAAGGCTATGGGTTTAACTGATTTTGAATATGCTTTTTATACAGCTGTTTCCAATAATGATAGTGCAAGAGAACTTATGCAAAAAGATAAATTGCGTGAACTTGCCGTTGTTTTGACTGAAACAATCAGACAAAATGCTTCAATCGACTGGACTATAAAAGAGAGTGTAAAAGCTAAATTGAAGGTGGCTGTTAAAAGATTACTTCGTAAATATGGCTATCCGCCCGATATGCAATTGCTAGCGACTGAAACAGTTCTAAAGCAGGCTGAAATGATTGCCAATGAAATAACGATGTAAAATAATTATCATAATTTCCGAAAATTGATGTACTTTTATGGCGAATGTAATATTCCTTTACATGCTAAGTAAGTGTACGGATCAGGAAAACAAAAACTAAGATTAGGCGAGATAACGACTTAGAAAACAACTATAATCACTTTTATTAACAAAGAAAAAACACGGTGAGTTCAAGATGTTATCAAGAGCGTTATAAGAGCATATAAGCTGACAACTATTCAAATGCCCCATTTTGTTTATTTACAGCTTCTCGTTTGGCGTCATTTACTATTTTTGCATAAATCTGTGTGGTTGATATCTTAGTGTGCCCCATAAGTTTACTAACAACTTCAATGGGGACTCCAAGTGTTAGATTTAGAGTGGCCGATGTATGTCTGCTACAATGAAAGGTTATTTTCTTAGATATGTTAGCGTCAGAAACCCATTTATTAAGCACTTTGTTTGCATGGTCGTTTTTTGGCAACTTATATACTAAGTCTGAATCCTTGGCATCTTCCCTTTTTGGCAACCACTTTATAGCCTCGTTGCTTATCTGTAAATACATGATCCCATTAGTTTTTTGTTGCTTGAATCGTAATTCAATGGCACCTTTATTGTCTTTTTGAAAATCGCCCCATTTTATTTTTGATACATCGCCGTATCTTAACCCTGTAAGGCAACAAAACAAGAATGATTTTTTTATCTGATCTTGTTTGCAAGGAGTGGCAATTAACTCTTTAATTTCACTTATTGTTAAATATTCTCGTTTGCTTTCTTGAGTTTTAGGTTTGTCCGATTTTTCAATTTTCAGTATAGGGTTGGATGCTATAATACCATCTCTTTCCGCTTTTTCAATAATTTGCTTGAGTTTTACAAATAGTTTATGTTGGGTGTTGGGTGAAAGTATTGGTGCAAATCCTTTCTTATCTTTATTACCACTTTTGGAATTTCTTAAATAATCAATAAAATCTTTGATAAATTTATCGTCAATATCCGCAAAGGTTATTTTCTCATTTTTAAAATTTATGAGGTGGTAGTTTAAGCTTGCAAAATTATAATAATTACCCTGCTTTTTTCCAGTACGAGCAAAGTTCAGTTCTGCAATTTCTGTTATATAATCAATTACACTTAATTTTGACAATTTTGAAGTAGGCTTAAATCCAAAAGTCTCATTTTGAATATCAATAATTATTTTTGCTTTGATAGCTTCGGCAAGTTGTAATGTTTCTTTATTCTTGGCTTTGTCTGAAGAATTCCGCTCTGGAATAAGATAGAGCTTTAAAAATTCATAGTTGCGTTTTCCATTGTTGTAAATATCAAGATAGATTGAGTCATTCCCATTGGCAAGAGTTTTTTGCCTAATGCGAACTAGTTCTTTTGCTTTTTGAATTCGTTTCATGTCTATAATTATATTATTGACAAAAGTAACAAAATATATCAATTACGAGTAACAAACGAGTAACAAAATATGGTAAAATATAGGAAACTAAGAATAGGATTTTAATTTTAAAAATCGTCAAAACTATTTATAAATTGCTTATATTGTGTGCATTATGTTTCTTTTGATTTCTTTTGGTTTATAAATGAAAAAGGCTGTTTTAGTCAAAACCAAACAGCCCCGTAATGAACTTAATCATTTACTAATTGCAAAGATACAATTATTTTCTCACTTCAAAAGAAACAAATACAAAAAGCCCGGCAAATTTATAAACAAACTTAATTTTAAGTGATAAAATATTTTTTTATTTTCTTGACAAGAAAAAAGAGCGAGTTTCCCCGCTCTAACTGTTTTATAATAGAATCATAAATCCTATACCCCACGAACCATTTTGTTCCGTAGATTGCAGAATCCTAAACACGGCACCGACATCAATAAAATTCTTCTTAACAAATGTATGAGAATCTGTACTTAGTACCGTGTGCTTATATCCTTTTTATCTATTAAAGTTTTTTAGACTGCTAGGTTATTCATCTGGCTTCTTTTTGCAGACCATCACAACAATTGCTGCAAGAACCAGGAATATAATTCCGACAACTAAAAAAAACTGTAAATCACATTCACCTGAATCATAACTAGTACTTGTACTCACTGAGTTAGCTTGTTCTGATGCAACCACTTTACTTGCATTTAATAAAAAGAACAACACTACTAATTTTAATTGATTTGTTTTCATACTCAAAAGTTATTAAGTTGTTATAAATCTAAAAAACAAAATTACTGGTGGTTAAAGAATGATGTGTGGTGTTTTGTTATTTATACGTCTACGTTTGGATGTATTCAATAAATTTAAGTTTTTTACGGTGTGAATTCTCTTCTATTGTTGTTTAAGGTTATTTCAATTAAATAGTTGTATATCAGTACTTCTGTAATTTTATATAATCTAGAAGATGGTTCAAAGATAGAAATATATTTTAATAATTAAAGTAAAAATTAACAATATTTTTTATTATTAAAATTTTACGATGATATTATTTGAATTTAGGACAAGAAAAACCCCATGTAAGCTAGATAATAGTTTGCATGAGGCTTTTTAGTTTGAAATAGAATCACTAATGGATTTATTTGTTATTTCACTTTATCAGGATTTTTGCTTACAAAATCTTTCCAACCATGGTATTTTTTGTCGCTGGTTGGGCGGTTTGCTTGTAGAAAATGACAATAAGCGGCCGCTAAACCGTCGGTGGCATCTAGTTCTTTGGGAAGTTTCGTCGCATCCAATTTGAGCAGTCGGCAGAGCATATCCGACACTTGTTCTTTAGCGGCATTACCATTGCCTGTAATCACCATTTTTATTTTCAAAGGCGCATATTCAGCTATCGGAATTTCGCGTGTGAGTGCGGCTGTCATGGCCACGCCTTGTGCACGCCCTAATTTGAGCATCGATTGTACGTTTTTCCCGAAA
>JAQVKX010000183.1 GCA_028694425.1 Candidatus Gastranaerophilales bacterium | reverse complement strand
AGACTTCCCGTCAAAAGTTCAACAAGTAAATAACGGATTCCGATTCCCTTCTTACAATTCCGACATTTTCCGCCTAAAAGTAAATAGGATAAAAGCGGCAGATTATCATACCATTTAATCTTCTTTTTACAATTCGGACAATGGCTTCCCGGTTTTAATAAGGAAATCTTTTTTGGAAGTCGGTAAATAACAACATTTCCAAAAGAACCGAAACAGAGTCCAAAAAATCCGAACAAAAATGCAATAAAAACTTCAAACATTAACCATTTCCCCAGCTAATTATTTCATAAATTTCATCTTGATACTTAACAATAATTTCCGCTTTGATCTTCTCATTTTTCGAATGTTGAAAGACTATTTTATATGTATCATCCACGATAGATACCTCAACAAGATAGTCGTCAAATTCCTCATTTCCTGCTTCGAGTGCCTTTTCATTTTCATTTAAATACCGATAAACATCATCGCTAAGTTCCATCATCAAAGCTCTTTCATCAATACTGTTGATTCGCACCTTCAAATTCATAAAAAATAGAATCGAAAGTCCTGTTGCAAGCAATGCAAAAAGCGTAAACACAAGCATCACAATCATTAGTGTAGAGCCGTTTTTATTCTTCATTTTGACCTCCGACCCGAATCTCTCTTAAAAAATAAGTTTTATCGGTAAAGGTAACTATTTCTCCTTGATAATAAGGGGTTATTTTCAAACGATATTTGCCTTCGTTATAACCATATTCAATATAACCATATTCAAGTTCAAGATAATTTTTGCTTGCAGTCGCCCGTTTTTGAAAATTGCTGTCATAATAGAGTTTATCGCTGCTTGCAAGATCCAGATCAAAATATTTGTTTAAATTTTCAGGAAATGAAGCAGGCGAACCCGTATATAATTCATAAACATTTTCAATTTCCGTCAACATATTTTCCTTCACAAGAAAACGGTTATTAAGTCGCTGGTAACGAATAAAGAAAGTAGCGACCGCCACAACCAAAATACCAGCTATGGCGACGGAAACCAAAACTTCGGTTAAAGTAAAACCCTTGCTAGTGCTTTTCATCGCTCAACCTCGTCGGAAAAATAAAGTCATGTCTTCGATCAATTTTTGCGATAGCCGAGACTTCAAAAAGTTCCTTTAAATAAGGTTGGGTTATTAGTTGGTTTATTTCTAGGTCGTAATACATTTCTATAGCCTTGATTAACTTCGTTTCAATCTCATCTTCAACATAAAGATAAGTTTCAACTTGATAGTCCTTAATCAATCCGCCGCTGATTCGGAAAACCTCTTTCATAATCCGACTTGTTTCCCGATTCAATTCTCTTTTCAATGCGGTCGGAAGTGTTTCGCCGCTATCCCAATTTTTTAAGAGTTCCATAAACTTGTCGTTGAAATTCTTATAACCGTAATGAACGATATAATGAGCAATTACGGTTTTGTCTTTGATTGCTACGATTGTAGAAAAGTTTTTACCAACGTTAGTAACCAGATTGGCTTTTTCCGGTTGATTGATTATTTTTTTGCTTAAAATCATGTTTTTAAAATTATTCGGAGCAAGCGCAATCCTTTCAATTTTCAATCTAGTTTTCCGGATAAATTGAAGCAAGTGGCGATAAATCTCTAAGTTATAAAGCGCCACTCTGATATTATAATTTTGTTTTTTTTCCGGATACAATAAGGCCGAATAAACAAACTTATTTTCAAAATCCCCATATAACTTTGCCAGTTCCAGATGTACAGCCCGTAACAGTTCTTTTTTTGATAAGCGAGGAAGTTCTAAATTTTCAATAAAAATTCCGTCCAAGTTTAAATTAACCAAAACCGGATATTTAAAATATTCTTTATGTATCAAATCTTGGCGAATGTTTTTTGCCAAAGTTCCCAAATGTTTAGCAAGGGAATTGTTATTTCGATCCAAAAGATAGCCTAATCGGAAATCAATCTTTATTTCTTTTGTTTTCTCAACACAGAGAACATCAAAATAAAATACATTGTCCACTACTGTTATTGTTAGGATATTTCTTTTCATAGACTGCCTTCTCCTTCAATTTCCACACCGCCAAATAAATAATAGATTCTCGAATGGCTGTTTTCATTATCGTCAAATATAAAAATTGCTACAGTTTGCGGATTAATAATTTCAAAATCCAAAGTTTTAATATATTTTAGAAATAAAACATTATTGTTCTTACATAAAGACGCTTGATTTTTATCATATAAGAGGCCAGCCTCCGCTTTTCCAAAGGACAAGTTATCTTCACCTGTGCTAATAATCAGCCCTTCTCCCAAACTGTTGGTATCGGCAATGGTTTCTTCGATAAAATTCCAAGCAGAACTGATTTCGGCTTCTCTTTCTGCTTTCATCTCCGCATTTTTATAGGATGTAAATAAGCTAATAATTATCGAGCCGATGATTGCAAAGAAAATGCCGGATACGGCAATCGTTACAATCAACTCTGTTAAAGTAAAGCCTTTTTGGTTCTTCAACACAACTTCACCTTCCTTTGAAAAGAAAAAACGACAAAGCGAATAAATTTAAAAAATCCATTTCCCAATAATGTCGTTTTTTTAAATTCATATTAAAGCCCCCGGTCACAATACTAAATAATTACAATAACGTCACATTACAAAAATGCTTTTAAAGCAGGATTATTAGATATATTATAACATAAGTTCACAAAAAAGGAAATTAATTTTACAGTTACAAAAAGAACAAATTATAAATTTTCTGGCTCCATAAGAAAATATTATCTCCACAATTAAAAATCAATTAGTAACAACCGATAAAAATCTTCTAATTTTCCAAACTTAAATTTTTCGATATCTTCTTGGTTTGAATTAATTAAACATTCAGTTAATAGATAAGTATCCATTCCGAGTTTCCCTACAACCATATCTTCCCTAACATCATTTCCGACCATCAAACATTCCTCAGCATGACAATTGATTCGGTTTAAGATGTCACGATAATAATTCAAATTCGGCTTGCAGTAATAATTATCTTCATAGGTTGTAATCACTTCAAAATCAGATGAAGTCAGCCCCGCCCATTTAATACGCTCAAGAGTAGCAACCGCAGGAAAAAGCGGATTTGTTGCTAGTACTAATTTTATATCTTTTTGTTTTAAGTAATCAATTATTTTTTTCGAATAAGGATTGGGTTTACAGGTTGCTTTTACGGCACTAAAATCTGTTTTGTAATAATCAGAAAATTCTTTCTCGATTGCTTGATAGTCGCCTTGAATATATTTTTTAAATGTTTTCCAAAAAACATTTTCATTAGTAGCAGAGCCATCATTGTTCATCATCGCAAGAGTGCCTTTCCAAAGGGCATCTAAAAATTCTTGAGAATCATACTTATCAGCAAATCTTTTTGAAACTCCTCCGAAATATATTTTAATAAATTGTTTTTCATCAAGCGGAAGTAAGGAACCGTCTAGATCAAATAATATTGCTTTATACATAAAACCCTCCAATTTTGATATTGTGTCAATTATATCACGAATAACCTTAAAATAAAATAAAAACCGGACTTTAATCTGGTAATCTACTAAAATTAGAGTTTAAATCTTTATCAAAAATGCAATACGCCATTTATTATTTTGCTAATATTTACTATATGTCAAAACATAAAACCATATTAAAGTATATGCGTTGAAGTATAAAGTAAACATTTGTTACACCGTATATTGTAAAATCAGAAAAAACCGGAATCAGTTCCGGTTAAGTACTTGAATATGAAGACCCATCATGATGTCAAAACATTTTTCATTTAATTCTGGATCATGGCTTGCAGTAGCTTTCGTATCAACAATGATTTCTACATTCGGAAGGGCAGATTTTACCATAATTGCATTTGAAAGAACACAAATATTGGAAACCAAACCGCACACTTCAACTACGCCATAATCTTTATCTTTTAAATAATTAGCAAGCTCCAAAGAAGGGAAAGTCGGTTTTTCAAAAACTAGAGAATCAAAAGTCAAATCTTTTACCTGACCATAAAAATCATGACCTACGCTTCCTTTTATACAATGTTTAACCGGAAGGTATCTTCCTTCGACAGTTTCTGGATAATCTTCATCGTGAGTATCTAGCGTAAAGATCACATCATCGCCGTTATTTTTGTATTCATTTATCTTTTGTACAATAACTTCTTCTAATTTTTCTGCACCGGAAAATCCCAGACTCCCAGTTACAAAATCATTTTGAGATC
>JAQVKX010000182.1 GCA_028694425.1 Candidatus Gastranaerophilales bacterium | reverse complement strand
CCTTGTTCCAACAATAACTCCATCTGATGTCGTTCTTTGTCGTTTAAATGTGAATATGTTTGCATTTCTTACTCCTTTCATATCTATTTTACATGAAAGGTGTTGCACTTTTAATCAGAATTCCCGCTAATCACCAGGAATCAAACATGGTTGGAACTCTTTAGTAATAAGTGTTCGTGGCTCCTCTTCCCTTGTGGAGGAGGATAGAATTTCAACACGAGGAACGAGTGTCAGAAATTCTAGGTGGAGGATAAAAAGCTTGCAATAACTACTATTCACCCTCATCCAACTTTCTAACGTTCGCGGCTTCACCGCTCACGCTGAAAGTCGGCCTCTCCGCAAGGGAGAGGCAAAAAGCTCGATAAATCTCGACTTTTGGGCAAGTTGATTTCTGGTGATTAGTTACGTCAATCAGTTCTTTGTTAATTAAATCCTTTGACAAAATTTAAAAATAAGATTAAAATCAAAGAATGATAAAGAAAAAACTGGCACTTATTATAATCTCTCTTGATGAATGTTTTGCACAAAAAGGATTTTCCGGCGGCGGGCATAAAGTTACAAAGCATCTCATTGAGGGTTTGGTTGCATCCGGTAAGTTTATTATAGATATTTATTGTAAAAAATCTTCCGCAAAGGAAATTGACGGTATAAATTCAATTACGGTTTTAGGCAGTAATAATTTTAAAAATAATCTCCAAACTTGTTTAAAATCTGAAAATTATGATTATATCCTATCAAGTGATATATTGCTTCCTTTTGCAAATAACTTAATACATTCAAATTCTTCAAAACATAAGAGCAAAAACGGGAAAAATAAGTTTTTGCAGCAAGTTTTAAAAATTTATAATGCAGGAAAAATAAAACTGCAGGAAAAAAATATTCCCCGAGATAAAGCCGTTTTTACGGTCTCGGAAAGCCTTAAAAATGATTATTTGATTAATTTCAACCTTGATAAAAAAAAAGTTTTTGTTTGTTATCCTGCCGTTGACGATTATTCGGAATTTATGCCATCCGCAAAGAAAGATATTTTTACAATAGGAAGCATGGCAGGCGGAGGGCTTAATAAAGGCGGATATTTGCTTTTATTTGCCTTAAAAAGATTGCCAAAAACAAGCAAACTAAAAGCAAGGATTATCTTTCCGAAATTTCATAAAGCATTATTATTTAAAACCATGATAAACGTTTTAGGGCTTAAAGATAAAATAGAACTTCTGCCCAAACAAGCAAATATGCAAGAGTATTACAAGTCAATTGATTGCTATGTCTTGCCGTCTTTAAACGAAGCTTTCGGGCTTGTTGTGCCTGAGGCTGCATCAAATTTTAAACCGAGCATTGTAAGTTCGACAACCGGTGTAAGAGAATTAATTAAAGACGGAGAAAACGGTTTTATCTTTAACAGGAAAAAATTTCCTGTTAAAAACCTTGTCGATAAATTGATGGAAGTTGAAAATATTTATTTTAATGATAATGAAAAATTTATGGAAATTTCTAAAAATGCCCATGAAATTTCAACAAAACTTGATTGGAAGGAATTTGTTGATACAATAATAGATAATATGGTAAGAGAATGTCATTGCGAGAAGTGAGGCGTAGCCGAACACCGAAGCAATCCAAGAAGCATACACCTTTTGGATTGCTTCGGCTAAAGCCTCGCAATGACAAGTTAATATAAAGGAAAGATACTTTGATAAAAAAATTCTTATTTAAAAAGTTTAGTTATAAATTTAATAAGTTGGCAGCATCAATAAATTTAAAGCCTCAAGAGCTAAATTTAAGTGAGAATAAAAAATGTTTATGTCTTTGTCCGCATCCTGATGATGAAAGTATCGGGATGGGGGGCTTACTTGCACTTTATCCGAAGCTTTTTGATGTAATTCTGCTCACGGACGGCAGAAAAGGGATTAAAAACCTTTCTGTGGAAGAAGTTATAACAATTAGAGAAGAAGAATTCAAAAACGCAATGAATATTGCAGGAATAGAACATTACAAATGTTTACATATTGAAGATAAAAAACTTTTATCAGGATTTAGTGAATTCAAAACAATTAATTTGGAAAAATATGAATATATTTTTGTCCCTAACATTATTGACCAGCATCCTGATCACAAAGCTGTAAATATTTTACTTAAGCAGCTTTTAGACACGGGAGTTAAAGTAAAATCTGAATTAAAAATATGTTTTTATGAAGTTTGGTCAACTTTAGGATTTGTTAATTCTTTTGTTGATATCTCAAATGTTGTTGAAATTAAAAAAAATATGATAAAATGTTATCAATCACAAACTTCACAGAAAAATTATGAATATCATGCATTGGGACTTAATCAATACAGAGGGATGTTCAAAGATAAAAAGTTTTTAGAGGCTTTTTTCATTATGGATTTAGAAGAGTTTGAAAGAATAACGGAACTTTATTATAAATAAACTTGCGATTTTAAAAAAATAATGATAATAATGTAGATGGATATTTAAAATAATATGTTATAATGTTAAGTAATTAAGTGTTAAGTTATTTTGAATTGGTTAGTTATTAAATAGGAGAGAAAAATGGAAAAGAAGAATTCAGGGTTTTTAAGCAAGATGAGTATTAAGCAAAAAATCATCCTGCTTGCAGTAGCGGTTGCTGTACTCATAATGTCAACCTCATTATTTTTTACGGTGAAAAATATTAAAGAGAGTTTATTAAAAGCAAACACCGACAAGGTAGCTCAAATTACTGAAATGGCTGTTAATGTTATTGACAGATATCGTGAAGAAGTTTCCAAAGGAACGCTTTCATTAGCTGAAGCTCAAAATTTGGCAAAACAGGAAATTTCCAAAATGAAATTTGACGGAAATAATTATGTTTTTGCGATAGATTATAATGACAATGTAGTTTATCACCCTACATTAAAAGGTGATGTTTCTGAGCAAGCAGATAAAAACGGCACGAGATTTATCGCTGAAGGTGTAAGCTTTGCTAAAACAAAAGGCAGTGGTGTAGTAAGCTATGTTTGGAAAAAAGAAGGTCAGGATCCTTCAAAAGTTTTTCCGAAAATTACTTATTTTAGAGCATATCCTGATTGGAAATGGACTGTAGATGCAGGTATTTATGTTGATGAAATTGATGCTGTTGTTCAAAATACCTTCTTGCAAGTGTTATTCTTCAATATAATTGTTATGATTGTTGTTATTGCTGCGGTTATATTAACTATAATCAGAGAAATCGTTACTTCAATGGACAGAATAACAAAAGAATTGGGTGAAAGCTCAAGAGAAGTTTCGGTTGCATCTTCTCAATTAGATGCAGCAAGCGAAAAGTTGGCTGAAGGTTCAACAGAGCAAGCGGCTTCTATACAAGAAACATCTTCTACATTGGAAGAAACATCTTCAATGGTTCAGCAAAACCGTGATAATACACAGCAAGCTGCAACATTGGCGAAACAATCTAAAGAATTTGCCGGCAAAAGTAATACGGAAATGCAAAAAATGATGACAGCAATGGAAGACTTGAAAAAATCAAGTGCGGAAATTTCAAAAATCATTAAAGTTATTGATGAAATTGCTTTCCAAACAAACATTCTGTCTCTTAACGCAGCAGTTGAAGCCGCAAGAGCAGGTGATGCAGGCAAAGGATTTGCGGTTGTAGCCGAAGAAGTAAGAAGCTTGGCACAAAGAAGTGCACAAGCAGCTAAAGACACAACGGTTATTATCGAAAGCAATATTTCAATGTCTGAACACGGAGCACAAATAGCTAAGGAAGTTCAAACTTCTATCTCAGAAATTGATGAACAAAGCAAAAAAGTTAGTGAATTACTGGATGAAATTTCAGTTGCAACTGATGAACAAACCCAAGGTGTAGCTCAAATTAACAAAGCTATATCTCAAATGGAAATAGTTCTTGCATCTAATGCCCAAACAGCGGAAGAAAGTTCATCAGCTTCAAAAGCATTATACGCTCAAACATTAAACTTAAATGAAATTATTTCAAATCTTGAAGTAATTGTCAAGGGACAAAAATAAATTACAAAACCAATTTAATAACTAAAAGCAGTCGGAAATTTTTTCCGGCTGCTTTTTTATACCAAGTTGTGATTAAATATATTATTAATTTTGTAAAGATTTAGTATCATGAAAATAGGGGTGTAAAAAAGAACCCTCCTACGATACAAGTGTATTGAGGAGGGTTTAACATTGACGAAATCATCATCAACGCTAAATAAATTACTAAAACATATTC